>JALOPW010000016.1 GCA_025453675.1 Methanolinea sp. | reverse complement strand
ATGGCACTCGACCAGGTGATCGACCAGGTGAAGGCCGGAAAGAAGGGTGCCGAACTGGCACTGCCCAAACTCGTGGTCACCTCCGACAAGGCCGTTGACGGCGAGTTCACCAACCCCTATGCACTGGCCAAGGCCAGGGCAGCCTACGAGATTGCCTCAGCAGTGGCAATGGTCAACGTCAAGGGATGCTTCATGACCAAGGAGTGGGAGAAGTATATCCCGATCGTGTGCAGTGCCCACGAGATGATGAGGGTTGCCGCAGTGCTCTGTGACGAGGCCCGCGAACTTGAGAAGGCCTGTGACGGAACAATCCGTAAGCCTCACAAGAAAGACGGTGTCATCGTCTCCAAGACCAAGCTGATCAGCAAACCCGAGTAACCATTTCCTTTTTTTTTATTCCATTCATTCAGAAAGCGATTTTGTTGCAGGCATATCCTGGGAATTCCCCATAAAAAAAGAAAGATATCTGAATCTCTTACTTCCGGTCTTTCGTATAATAGGCGCCCAGTTCCTCGGGCAGGGTAAGAATGACCGGTTCCTGGTGGATCCTTTCCATGAACGCAGAATCGCTGATGGATGACTCGTTGGGATTTATACGGCTGATGATCGAGCAGAACGCAGAAAATCCGTTGGCCGAGGGATGCCGGTCAAAGAAGAGAGACATGTTGAATGCATGGGTCCCGAGGCTCCTGTACATGGCGAGGATCGAGAGGAGCCCCTTCACGAAGATCTCGACATACGGCTCAAAATCAGCCATGCAGGAGACAGGGAAGACGGCCCGCACCTCCCTCTCCCCCAGTGGCACTGCCTGGGCCATCCAGCAGATCTCATCGCCGAAGAGGAACCTCTCGCTGCAACGTTCTCCTTCCACAAGGTCATGCCAGTAGGTGCGCCCATTCCGCAGGAGATAGCGATAACCCCCCTGCAGGTATCTTTCCGCAAGCATCGAGGGTCTCCTGTCTACCAGCCCCTGCAGGTGCGGATGGGCGATCGATGCACCGGCCGAGGGGAGGTAATTCCAGTTGAGACTGGGATAACCGTCATGCCCCGAGAGGGATGCCATCTGGCCCAGGAGTGCATCCCGCACCTGTGCGGGAAGGAACTTCTCCACATGGTGTGACGCGGTGATGACCGTCACGGTATGCCACTCTGCGAACGGAAAGAGGTTTGGGAAGGTAATGCTCTCCCCTCTCCTGATGCGGGTACCGTCCGGAAAGCATGGGGTCACCCTCTCAAGCTGCCCTGCGCAGAACGGGCAGGGAGAGGATTGAGGCTGAGGGACGTACGCCACATCAAGCCTGCGGTTGATCCGCTCCGGGGATATTTTGCAGCGAAGGCCGGAGATATGCTCTTCCCGGTACTCGATTACACTATTCCCTGACCGGACTTCGGTTGTGGTGAACATAATCCTCCATGCCTTCCGGGAGTGCGAAACCCCCGAATCAGCCGAATAAAAAAAAGTGATGATCCTGATGCTCAACTGCGGTCGTTCAGACGATATACTTGCCGAGCAGGCGGATCGAGGTGGTCATGTCCGGCCCAAGCGGGGATCCGAAGATGATCTGGGTGACACCGGCCTTGGTTAATCCCTCGCACTTCTGCTTCACCTGGTCCGGGGTTCCGGCGATGGTGAACGCATCGATGGTCTTGTCATCCACGTTCTCTCCGGCGGTCTTGAAGTCGAACTTTGCCAGGGCTGCCTTGATGTTTGCCACCTTGGCGGCGTCCAGGCCGTGGCGCTGGAGGAGCTCAGGCGGAGATCCTGCGGCGATGAATGCAGCCACGATCTTGGCGGCGTTCCGGGCTTTCTTCTCGTTCATGTCGATGGACATGGCGGTGTAGGCACCCACGTCAAAGCCCTTCTTGCCCACCTTGTCGCAGGCAGCCTTGATGATCGGGATGGCCACGGCGAAGTCTTTCGGGTTGGATGCGTTGATCAGGGCACCGTCACCGATGGTTCCTGCAAGCTCCAGGACTTTTGGTCCCTGTGCGCCGATGTACACGGGAATACCCTTCTTGCCCGGGAGGGTCACTCCGGTGAGCTTGGCGCCGTCATAGTCGAAGAACTCCATACCGGACTTCTTGATCTCCTCTCCGGCTACCAGCTTGCGGATCTGGGCAACAGCCTCTCCAAGCCTGGCGACCGGTTTGACCGGGTTGATCGCAAGCTTCGGGAGGGTTGACAGGTCTCCGGGTCCGATACCGAGTACCGCACGACCGTCAGAGATCTCGTTCAGCGTGCATGCAAACGAGGCCATGGCAGCGGGGGTGTCGGTGAAGGCGTTCATGATACCCGGGCCCATCTTCAGGCTGGTTGTCGCCTGGGCGATGGCGGCAAGGGTGGGGTAGCAGTGGCGGTTGTTGTAGTGGTTGGTGATCCACGCATAGTCAATGTCCTTTGACTCTGCGAGTTTACAGAAATTGACCACCTGCTTGACATTCACGTTGCCAGGCACAAATTCTATTCCATAGGTTGTCAAGGTACTTTCACCTCATGGAATAGTATCGAACGTAGATTTAAATACATTATCATTTTTTATTCAGAGAACGAGGGGATAATCCCGGAATCCCCGTGAAATAACCTTTTAAAGGGCCCGGATCTGGAATGGCTGCCTTCATTTTATCCAAGGCGCAAAGAGATTTCAGGTGTCGGGAAACGAAATACCCTGCGATACCTGGCTGACCACGGCCTGCATCAGGGGGGAAGGTTTCCACCCGGTGGATCCCCGCGCTCTGATCCCTTCCCAGGGGCCCTGACCTTCCGTATGGGAAAAACAGCAGAAGTGCTTTATCGTTCCAGGGAAACATTTCACATAACGAGGTTGCAGGACGGATGTCCCCCATACAACGCACATGAGACCGTCAGGTCACATGCCCCCCCTGATGAAAACCGCGGATGCGGTTTTCATACCAAAACCCGCTGCTCACGTGAAATCCCCTTGAGGGGTTCTGAAGTGAGGTATCCCGCGGTTGGGATAGAGGCAGACGTATTCCCGGGATGTAACTGCGGAAATCCCCAGAATATCTGCAGAGAATACAGGAACCAGATACGATTATGCGCATACTCACGATTGGCCTGGGTGGAGCCGGTTGCCGTATAGTGGACCGGCTGCTTGTCCATGACCGGAAAGCCCCGGTGCATTGCGTCTTCGGAATCGCTGTCGACAACGATGCCGGTCAGTTGAACTCCCTCCACCAGGTCCCTGCTGCCCAGAGGCTTTTCTTCCAGTCACTGGACCCCACTCAGTCCGAAGACCTGGCAGGACACCTGCCGTCAGAGGGGGTGCTCTCCCGGCTCCAGGCCCTGGACGACGGGGATATAGATGCCCTGTTCGTGTGTGCAGGTCTTGGGGGCAGCGTGGCCGGGAATGCCCCTGAACTGGTGTCTTACCTGAAAAAAAGCATGGTTGAACCGGTATTCGGTCTCTGCACCCTGCCATGCCGCCAGGAAGGGGATGCACGCTCCTCCCTTGCCGCGGACCAGCTTGACGAGCTTCTGAACCTGCTGGATGGAATCGTCCTCTTTGATAACGAGTCATGGAAGGACAGGGTGCCCTCCCTGTCCGAAGATGAGGGATACGGCCGGTCGGGTGACCTGAAGAGCCTGATTGGGCGCAAGTCTACCCCCCAGCAGCCGGTATCAGGAAGAGAGAGGTTCTACTCTGACATGAATAACCTTATCAGCAGTCGTTTCACCCTCCTGCTGAGGGCAGGTGAATTTTCTGACCGTGAGACAGGGGAGCTCCCCCAGGTAGTGCTGGACGCAGGGGAGATCCTGAACACCATCCAGGGGATGGGGTTCGTGACCGTGGGATATGCACGTGACCAGGTGGCCGGAGAGCGCCCCCTTGACCTCCTCTCCCGAATCCGTCCCGGGGCACCGGGCGTGCAGGACGGGCACCTGAAGGCCTCCCGGGTAGTGGAACTGACAAAAAAAGCGATTTTTGATGAAATTTCAACACCCACCGAACTGGAAAAAGCCAAAAAAGCACTCATCCTTATCGCCGGCCCCTCGCACGACATGAGCATGAAGGGATTCATGACAGTGAGGAGGTGGATTGACCGGACCATCGGGGGACTGGAACTGAGGTCAGGTGATTACCCGGTGAGCGGAACCAGTTTCCTGGGTATCTTCATCATGCTGGCAGGCATGGACACCCTGCCCAGGGTGGAAGAGATACGGAAGATACGGGACAGCGCGAGAGGGACGGATTCTTTTGGCCCTCCAGCCTGAAAGAGAACACCGGATCCGTTGATGGAGATCCCTCCACCCCCCTCTGATGTCAAGATCCGGACACCTTTCGGTCAGAGGGGAAGGGCATGGGTTTTTTGCGTGAATCTCCTGAAGAAGAAGGAGAAATGGGGAGATCGGGGTTTCCCTGGAGAACAGCAGGAGGTATCCTCCCGGTCAGTCCTGGAGAATCTTTGAGAATGGGACGTTCCCTGCCCCGATCTCCGTCCTGATTGGGATGCCTTTCTCGACAGTATTTGCCACGAAATTCATCCCTGAGAACGCCACGATGGAGAGGCGGTAGGGGTCTGATACCAGGTTGAAGACCGAGGTTCCCATGGCCACCGGGAAGACAAAACCCGCTCTTTTCATCTGGGCCACAATCTCGCGGGCTTTTCCTTCCCCGAGGGACGGGATCTCCCTGACATTCGCAAGACCCGTCCCGGTCCCGGTGGAGACCAGCGACGAGAGCGAAGTCAGTCCCGCAGAGATGAAGAGCTGGAGGGGGTCAATCGTCGTGCCCCGGTATCCTATGAGGTCCAGAAAACGGGTGGCCTCATCATGCTGAATGGCAAGGCGTCCCCCGTATGCCATCTTCACAGGTATGCCGCGCCGCTGGAATACCCCGTCCATGGTGATGCTGCAGATGCTCATGATCCCCGCGCTCCCGGCGGGGACCCGGGGGTCCTTGTCGATAACCCGGTAACTGGAGAAAAAACCGCAACGCGCAGCGATAACTTCATCAAAGGCGACCATGGCCTCCGGTAGCCTCTCTTCAGGAACGAGAGAGAGGTTGTAGGCGACATCTCCCGTGCTCGTCTCGGGATCGAACGTGCTCCTGAACGCCAGGCGCTCCAGTTTTGAGATGATGAATCCGATCCTGTCCCCCACCAGTGCACTCTCGGTCTCTTCCTTGCCGTAGGGAGTGAGAATGCGGCCCATGTTCCCGACTTTCTCGGTAAATCCCATCTCGTCGAGGTACCGGAGGTAATATTGCACCGCCCGGTCACTCAGCACAAAGCCGCGCTCAGCCATCAGCTCAGAGAGGCGCTTCGCACCCATCGGCTCCCTGTGCTCTTTGAGGATGCGCAGGATCTCGATATACTTCCTTTCTGTCCGAATCATTCTATCTCGCCTGGATAACCCCGGTACTGTCCTGGTAACGGCCGCTATACCTGCCCTGTCCATCGGTGACCTGATGGAGTATCATCTGGACCACCCGTTCAAATTTCCGGATGGTAAGGTGCTCTGCGCCCATGTTCACCAGGCAGAGGGTCAGTTGCCCACGAAAACCCGGATCTACAAAGCCCGCGGTGACCAAAACACCCTTCCTCCCGAATGATGACCGGCACCTCAGCGTCGCCGCGAGGTCGGGGGGTAGTTCAACCCTTTCCAGGGTATTTACCAGGGTACACACCCGGGGGGGCAGGACAAAATCGCCACCCACCCTGAGATCGTAGGACGCTGGCTGCTGGCATTCGTCGCTATAGGGTTCTATGACCAGGTCGCCCTCCATGCTGCTCCCGGAGAGGCGCCTGGTGATCTCGGATGACGACAGGATCATCGTACAGATCAATACAACAGAAAATGCTTAATAGGTTGTCCTGCCAACGCCTGTGACGGATCCATGGGGTAGAGGATATCCTCTTGGGCTTCGGACCCAAGGACGCGGGTTCGATTCCCGCTGGGTCCGCTTCTTTTTGAATGAAAATGGCTTCGCCATTTTCATAAGATATGCCTGAAATCCAGAAAGGAGTTCAGAGTGTGTTCGAATGAAACGCACATGAGACCGTCGGGTCACATGCCCCCCCTGATGATAACCGCGGATACGGCATTTTCATTCTTTCACTGAGTGGAACGAAGAGCATCAGCCAGACTCTGCTATCTGGTGAAAGTCGTGTTGCAATCCAAACGAAAAATGAAGCTCACGTGAAGAAGGTGCAGGCCACCACACTGTGTGACAGTTTCGGGATTCACCCGGTTTATACTGTGATAAAACCCGGTCTTTTCATAGAGCAGGGAGATGGGGGACGTGATCAACCCGCTGAATGCATGTCGCGGTCTCCCGGAAGGGATTCCGGGGGGTGAAGATGCCATCCGGCACTTCTGATCCGGGTTTATAGTCCTCCGCGGTGTCCGTGCATTTTTCCTGGCCCTCTCCTCTTCAGCAGGATGACTGCCGCCAGGCAGGCTGCCACTACCACTGCCAGCACCACCCCTACCATCAGCCAGTTAATGCTCCTCTCCATGGGTATGATCAGAGGTGCGGTCTCATTCTGTGATGAGAACACCTTCTCCACCTTTGCGGGATTATACCCTTCTTTCTCTGCAGAGATTACGTAGGGTGTATCCAGCCTCATGCGGGAAAAGAGGGTACCGTCATCGCGTGTAGTTCCTTCCTCTTTCCCGTTTATGAATACCGTGACCCCGGGCACGGGGATCGAGCCGTCCTCCAGGGTAGTGATGGAGACGTTCACACCGAGGTATTCCAGGTCAACAGGGACGTCATCTCCCTGGATCGTGACCTGCAACTGCTGCTGACGGGTCATAAAACCCGGGTGCCTGACCTCGAGCTGGTATTTTCCGAGCGTGAGATTGGCCAGTTGCAGCCTCCCGTACCGGTTGGTGCTCCCCTGGGGCAGGCCGTCAACCAGGACCACCGCACCCTCCACCGGGTTCCTCTCCTCGTTGTAGACCGAGACAAACACGCTGTACGGGGATTTCCTGATGCTGATGGTGATCAGGGCCTGGTCTTTCTCCACGATCTGCCGTTCGTGATAGTCCTCGTATCCCTCCATCCGGACCTGGACCATGTAGACCTTCTCACGGGGGAGGGCAAGCGTCACGACCCCTTTTTGATCGGTAACCCCCCTGTCCGTGCCATCCACGGACACAGATGCACCGGCAAGGGGATTGCCGGTCTCCTCATCCTTCACCTGGACAGAGAAGCGGTCGTCACGAAAGAGCATGGCCTGGACGGTCTTCTGGTCAAGCCCGACCTCTACCTGGTCACTGAAAGTCCTGTAATTGGTAGCCGAAATCTCCAGTATATACACCGAATCTCCCGTGACAATGAAGGAGCTCGTCCCGTTTGCGTCTGTTTGGCTGGTATTCCTGCTCCCCCCGTCCCTGATGCACACACTGGCCCCGGGTACATTCGCCAGGGTGTCGGTATCATAGACCTGTACAAGGAGGGGCACTTTCTTTTTGCTCATCTCCACCAGTAGCGTGGTGGTATTGACCCCGATGTCCCCGCTCCATGGCGAATACCCGAGTTTCTCGACGCTGATACTGATGAAATCAGTCCCGGGGTGGGAGAACTCGATATTGCCCCCGCTATCCGATTTCCCTACCAGCGCACCGTTCGCATACAGGGATGCCCCGGAGAGAGGCGTGATGTTCCCCTCCTTCTCGTAGACGTTCACCAGCACCGTGACCCCCAGGGCCGGCCCGGTGAAGAGCAGCATGGAGAGGAGTGCAAAAACAAAACAGGTCTCAATCCTTTGCATAAACTGATATCGGCGCTCTCTCTATATCAGTTGATTGGTAGCACGCTGAACATCACCATCAAAATGGGATAAGAAGTGTGTCCCGTTGATCCCAGGCGTAACCGGGTATGCGTGGCGCAGGGCGTGACCTCACAGCATCCCCCGGGACCAGTATCGGGTGCCTGGACACCAAAAAAAGTGAAAATTCAGGCTGGAATAATGATCAGATCATCCCCATCGGGTGTCATGCGGCACCCGGTCGAGGAGCATCCCCTCCACAAGCACCGGCATCAGCTGCCTGCCCTCCTCGAGGGCCTTCTGGAGTCTCCAGTTCCGGTCGGCAAATATGCTGAAGATCGGCTGCCCTTTCTCTACCCGGCTCCCCTTCTTTGCATGGAGCAGGATTCCGGCCCCCCGGTCATGGGGTGCCCCGGCAGTCCTGGCCAGGCTTATCAGGGCCCGGTTATTCAGCTCGATGACATACCCTGTGGCAGGTGAATTGACTACGAACTGGTACTTCCCGGGCTCGATATCATCTGACCTTATTTTGGGGTCTCCTCCCTGGATCTCGATGATCTGGAGGAATTTTTTCAGAGCATCCCCTCTCCTGAGGATGTCTTCTGCCATCTGTGCACCCATCCCCCTTGCCGCCTTCCCGGACATCTCAAGTGCCATCCCTGCGATGGCGACACTCTTCTGCAGGAGCGATCCCGGAGTATCCCCGCCTTCAAGGATACGAAGAGCCTCCATTACCTCAAGATTTGGACCGATGCTCCTCCCCACGGGCGAGTCCCCGTAGGTGATGGCGCACTCCACCTGCATATTCAGTCGATCCCCGAGTTCAATGAATTCGCGGGCAAGTTTCCTCCCTTCCTGGGCGGTGACTACCTTGGTATGCGTCCCCACCGGGATATCGATCACCACGAGGTCGGCACCGACCGCATACTTTTTGGCCATCACACTCGCGAGCATCTGCCCCCTGGCATCGATGCGGAAGGGATACTCCTGGATGATGATCTTGTCGTCCGCGGGCGCGATGTTGGTGGCCCCTCCCCACACAATGACCGCTCCCACCCTCTCGGTCATCCGCTGCACCTCCGCAGCCGAAAAATCCACGGGGGCCAGCACCTCCATGAGATCGGCCGTGCCCCCCGCCCCGGTGATAGCCCGTGAACTGGTCTTTGGAATCTTGAGGCCGCTTGCGGCGATGATGGGAACTACGAGGAGGGAGATCTTGTTCCCCGGCACCCCCCCGATGGAATGCTTGTCCACGATGGGATGGGCATGAAACGTCAGCCGCTCTCCCGTGTCCACCATGGCCCTGGTGAGGTGCTCCACCTCGTCCATGTCCATCTCGTTGATGTAGCAGGAGGTGATGTAGGCAGTCAGTTCCGCAGGTGAGAGGTTATCGGAGACCACATCCCTGATCACGGCATAGGTCTCATCTTTCGAGAGATGCAGCCCGTCCATCTTCTTCTTGATGTAATCGAGGGTGACAGGCCTCTCGGCCTTACGCACCTCAACTACTGATCCATCTGCAATCTGCAGGCGTTGATTGGTGACCTGGTATATGCCTATGGTCCCTTTTGGCAGGAGCGTGGTCGTGGTATCGATGAACGCTGCAACAGAGATCCCTGTAGTCTCGTTGAGGATCTGTATACGATCTCCCGGGAGCACTCCGATATTCCTCGAATCCTCGATATGCAGGAGGACTTCCCGTGTGCCGATATCAACCAGCTTGGCGGTGAGCTTCATTCTGTTTTCTCCGGGAGGTTCGCAGTCGTAATCCTCCAAATGATGGCCAGGATATCTTCGACCCTGCCAACCATGGATACTGCGTCTGGCAATAGATACGTTGCCGGGTATGATATAATTGGTTTCTGCATTTCAGGGCAGAATACCAAAAAGATCCCTTCTGAATGGCTCCTGTCGCTGCAGGCAATCCCAAACCGGCCCCACGGAGGGGAATTTAAGCAGAAAAAAGGTAGATTTTGGTGTTCAGTGCTTGCGCACGATGAGGAAGGCCACTGCACCAAGGCCGATCAAGGCGACCAGGGCACCGAATCCCGGAGTTGTCGGGGTCGGGGTCGGGGTCGGGGTGGTCGGCACAGGGGTTGCAACAGTGGTCACCGGTGTGGGCGGCGCTGTGGTCGGAATCGTGGTCGGCTTCACTTCGACAACATTGAAGAGTGCAGTCGAAGTCACGTCCACGGTCACACCAGAGACCTGCACGATGTACTCATCGGGCTTGAAGGTGGTGGTGTCGACAGGGAAGGACCAGGTGTTGAAGCCTTCGGTTCCCTTCTGGACCTTTATAGTGCCGGTTGAACCGCTGAACTCACCGCTCTGGGTCTTCTGGGTAGGCTGGAAAGACGAGGAGACGACCTCAACCAGGAGCTCGTCATCGACGGCCAGGTTGGTGGTGCCCTTGAGCTCGAATTTCTCTCCTACCTGCTTCTCAGTGATCGGGGAGATCTTGATGGTGGGTGCCTCGACCAGGAACTGCAGCTTGGTGTAGGTATCATCAACAGCTGCGTTGTCGAGTGCCACGACCAGTGCCTCTGCAGCGTCAGATCCCTGAAGGCTGCCCTGTCCATTGAGGAGGAAGAGCACGGAGTTTGCAACGGGGTAAGGCCCGACAACCTGGCGGTAGATTACTCCGTCGGCGGTTCTCGGGTTCACATCGAGCCTGTCGTTGTACATCGGGTGCTGGACGACCACGAAGTACTGCCCGGCAGCCATGTTGGAGGTCATTCCCTGGTTCACCTCATACTCGAAGCTACCGTCGTTGTTGACGCTCTCGGTCTGAACATCTACGAAGTTCTTGCCCATGATCCAGATCTGCACACCCTGAGAGGGCTGACCCTCTGCCACGCCGCGGATGTAGAACTTGTCACCCTGGGCGATGGTGGACTGGGATGCGACTGCGGTCACGAACGGTTTCCTGATGATGATGGAGACGGTGGCGTACTGGGTGTCGGCGAGGTTGTTCCTGTCAGATGCAGTGGCAACTGCATAGACGGTGTAGGTACCTGCGTCGATGTTCAGGTTGGCGGTCTGCCACTTGTACTCCCAGGTGTTGTCATCGAGGACATCAGCGGGGGTGAATGTGGCAGGGTTACCGTTTACAACGCCAGTCCTCGGGTCGGTGAGCCTTCCACCCTGGGTGGGGAGGTTCGGGCCGGTGAGGAAGAGGTAGACGGTGTCGGTCTCGGAGTTGGTCCCGGTCAGCTTGATCTCCTGGCCGAGGAAGTAACTCTGGTCGCCAGAAGCAACAACAGTCACGGTTCCCTTCTCGACCTTGACATCGACCTCGTCTGACTTGAACTGGTCAGCGTAAAGGGCGTCGCGCCAGGTCGGGTCGGTGATTGCCAGTGCACCAGGGCCCCTCTCTACACGGAAGGTGTACTTCTTGTCCTTGGTGGCCTGGGAAGTTACCCATCCGACAGTGATGGTTCCGCTGTTGGAGGTCTTTGCAGCCGCGTAGTAGCGGAACGGGCTCGGCAGAGCCGGGACGTCCTGTGCTACGCTGCGGGTTGCACCGCCCTCGTACTGGTACTGCCCGATGAAGGTGTTGGACACAACGTCCTTCTGGCTCTCAACGAGGAGCGGGGGCTGGTCAAGCACGTCACCACTCATCTGTCCGGTTCCCTTGGCCCACACGACGTAATAGGTGTTCGGCCTTCCGGTGATGGTCACCGAGAACGGGTTGCCACGGACGACGACATCCTTGCTGGCCTCGATCTTCACGGTGTCAGACGCGATGATGACGGTCTGGGTAGCCGAGATGGTCTTGCCGGTGTAGTCGGTGCCGTCGGGTGCCTTGTAGTTGTCCTTGATCTTGTTCAGGTCAAGTTCGCCAAAGACGGTGTAGGTGCCGG
The DNA here is from genome assembly GCA_025453675.1 of Methanolinea sp. Taxonomy (GTDB): domain Archaea; phylum Halobacteriota; class Methanomicrobia; order Methanomicrobiales; family Methanospirillaceae; genus Methanolinea_A. Next base: position 43,565 of record JALOPW010000016.1, on the reverse strand, counting down.
CCTTGTACATCCTTGCGCCATTTGAATCAAGGACTGCAGTGTTCCATCCGGAAGCTGCTGCCACAGTGGTCCAGTAAAACAGGTCACTGTTGGGTGCCACGTTGGTCAGCGGGATATTCACAGCGGTCGTCTGGAACAGTGCGGTGTAGGTTGCACCATCCGCAGTCTTGACACGGATGTTGACGAATCCCTTGCCTGCTGCGTCAGCCCTCTGGGTGACCGAGTAGGTGTTGGTCTCAATCCTGAAGTTCAGGTAGTTGCCCGGTGGCACGGACTTGCCGGTCACATCCTTGTTCGCGGTGTTGTCCCAGACCTTGACAGTCAGGGCAGGGTCCACCACGTTGAATACGGCTGCTCCCCTTACTCCAGTCCACTGGTACCAGGTTCCTGCTTTCCCGACAAATATCTGCGGGGAAATGTAGTAGCTGGCCGGTGTCCCTACGGTGATGGTGGTGGTCGGTTGATCGGTTGTCGCGGTCCCGGGTGCCCAGTATGCAATCTGGGTCGCTGCTCCGAGTCCTGCGGTGATATCAAGACCCTCTTCACCGATGAACACATCTCCGCCTGCAGGGATGGTCTTGATTACGGCCGCGGATGCGGGAAGCATCAGGGCAGCCAGTGCAACCAAGGCAATCAGTGCAAGGCTAAAACGCTTAATCATCTCTTTGTCCTCCTTAACTCATGTCCAAATCCTGAACGTTCGAATCCAATGCACACGTCAGAACCGCCATCGACAGGTGTCGAATGGCAATTCCACCATGCTCCATACTCCGAATAACGGAATATGATTCAATATTTGTGGAACACTTAATATATCCTTTTTGGTCGATCCAGGGGGGATATATCAGTATGCAGGCGTTTAATTCGGCAAAGAGTATGAGAACGCCGGTTTTTATCGTTCACTGTCATGCAGCACCGGGTTCACCAATCGTCGCACTGGCAGAATCCCCTTTTTCTCCACGCGCACCAGAACATTCCAAAAAACCAGTCCATTTTAATCCCTGGATTGATTGGACAGTGCAAACCCGGGATGAATCCGGGTGGGTACCCTATACAACCGGCATCACGGACTCGCCTGCACTACATTAACTACTCTTCCCTGCTCCATATTGATACATGCGTATTCTCAAGGCCCCCACCCTGGCATCAGCCCACGAGCAGGTGGTGAGGATGATCCTCGAGAAGGGATGGATTCTCGAGACCGAAGACAGGGAGGCTACGGTGGAGTTCGAAGAGGTGGCCATGCGGGTGGAGCGGCCGGCAAGCCCTCCGATGGTCAGCCCCTGTTCGCGGTTCCAGCAGCGGTTCATAGAGCAGTATGCAAGGAACCTGATAGATGGCTCTGATGCGATTTTTGAGTATGACTACCACGACCGCCTCTTCAACTGGGGTGGGGGGCTCATCCGGAAGAACGGGGAGGATATCCATGTGGACCAGATCAGCTACATTACCCGGAAGATCCGCGAAGCCCCGGCAACCCGGAGGGCGATTGCCGTTACCTGGAACCCGGCAATCGACGAGGACCTGGATGACTGCCCCTGCCTCCAGCTGGTGCAGTGCGTCTCCCGCGACGGGCTGCTGCACATGAAGGTCGTATTCCGCAGCAATGACATGCTCACCGCAGCGGGTGCGAACATGTATGCCCTGGTCTCGCTCCAGCAGGAGATCTCAAGGTCGCTCGGACTGGAATGCGGATCTTACACGCATATATCGCTTGTGCCTCACATTTATTACCGCCGTGATGCCGACGATATCGAGCCCTTCTGCGAGAAGGGCACACGTTTCCGCCCAATCCCCGAGGTGTGCAGGGCCTGCGGAAAATGCCGTTGAGGCGGGGGTGCAGCCACACCCGCATCCCGTCAAATCAGTCAGGTTAATTACGGGAAAGGGTGTATAAAATAGGGTGCGATAGCCCGGTAGTGTAGCGGTCAATCATGCGGGACTCTGGATCCCGCGACAGCAGTTCGAATCTGCTCCGGGCTACTTCTCTTCTCTCCGGACTACGCCTGCTTCTTACAAACCAGTATGGCATGGTCATGGTGATACGGCTCGAGCCACAGCTCCTTCTCGACCGTGAGCGGAGATCCGGCGAGGGCTGCGCAGGTGTCATCAACTACGTCCCGGGGACTTCGGGAGACATCGATGCTCCGGGTCTTTATCGCCAGTATGGCCACTCCCCCCGGTCCAAGGAAGACCGAGTTGGCCCGGGCAATTCCAGCCTGGTCAGGGTGTGCAACGTCCTGGAAGAGCAGCTGCACCATCTCCACCAGGGGTGCATAGGTGTTGGGCCGGGTCGCATCTGCGAAGAGAGGTATGATATTCTCCCTCCGTGCCGCTACTGCCAGGAGGTCACGCATGGGGGCATAGGCATTCTCCACGGCGTACACGGTCTCCGCATAATCGGCCACATGCGATACCGTGGTCCCGTGTGCGGCACCAAGGTAGAGGACACGCAGAGAAGGATCGATATCCACATCACCACCCCGGTAATAGTATGCCGCAAGTTTACTCCGGTATGGATTCCAGACCCGCTGCCCGCGGAGAACCCTCTCCCCGTAGACACCTCCCTCTCCCCTTGAGACCAGGATTCCATCCTCCCAGATCATGGCCTGCCCCCGGCCCGGTCAATCGCCCTCTCCGCAGACTCCAGGAATGCCTGGTCCGCCTGTCCACGGTAATAGTCTATTCTGGCTGCGATTGCCAGTTTTGCCGCGAGCGTCCTGGAGACCTTTCCCCGCCGGTCCTTCGCCGCGGCGTGCACCCGCTGGTGCTGGTAGATGATCCCGTGCTTTGGAGGGGGCGTCCCTGACCTGAGGTGTGAAAAAAGAGCCATGCGAGCGCCTATGACCTGGATAGACCCTGCAGGAAGACTGGCCATGTGCGAGAGTCCCCCTGCTGCGGAGAGGAGCCTCGCCGCCACCACCCCGCCAACCAGTCTGCTGCAATTGGGCAGCAGCCCGCCTGCCAGAAGGGTTATCTCACGGGAGAGGCCGGACCTGATATCGGAGAGATGCCCCATCTCCGTGGCGATCGCCTTCAACACGGGGATCTCGCTCCTGGAGAGGATCTCCCGTGCCCTTCGCCCCCTCACCTGCCGGTATTTCCTGGAGAAGGCCGGGTCTTTTGCCGCATGCCACTCGAGTGCCCTCTCCATGAGGAGGTTTGCCGCCTCGTCCAGCTGGTCCAGCATCCGCACCATATGCACGAGCTCCTGTTCAGGCTGCCGGGATATCCTGGCCATCTCATTCTCAGCCCTGAAGATGCAGAGAGCCCGCAGCACCGCTATGTACTCTTCCCTCGATACTGCATACCCGCACTCCCGGGCAATCTCCCAGGAGAGGGGTGTGAATTCCTCCATGTCCACCTCAAGCATGTCCAGGCGGCGCGACAGAGGCTCCGGTTCATGGGAAGGGCAGGGGGTGCAGACGCGCCCGCGGATCTCCCCGAACCAGTAGGATGCCATCAGAAGATCTGGGGCCGGGACTGGTATTATACCCACCTGAACGTAAGAGGCTGCTGTGGGTCCGGGCAATGAAAGGACGGGGAACGCAGATGGCCCGGCCATCGCGCATGCAGCACATTCCCGTACGGGTCGGTGAAAAGACCTGTCATACTCCTCCAAAACCGAATGAGTAAAGCATCACCGGGACCATGATGGCCCCCATGCAGAAGACCTGGGGTACGTTGACCAGCCGGGGGATGCACCCGATGGCCGTTGCCATCACAAGCAGGAATATCCCAAATATCCCTGCTCCCAGCAGGGATATGCACGCCACACACGCCATCACCGCCCAGTTCAGGCGGGCACGGTCCACCCCCTCCATGAAATCTGCCATGCCTGCCAGGTAGATAGTGAGGAGATAGGCTGCCAGTGCTGCCAGTGTTCCGGAGACCAGCAGGAGGGGCAGGGATGGCATCTCCAGCATGGTGAGGGCGGCAACCACGCCGTTCCTGGTTCGTTCGACCGCGAAGAATGCCGCGAGGCCCACCACCGCGTTCATGGTATTGGCCGCACTGGTGGCCAGGAGGTACCCCCTGCGGTCCCGTGTATAGCTCACCGCGGACGCCAGCACCCCGTTGGCCGTGGCATTGGAGAGCCCTGGCAGCCATCCCACCACCAGCCCGGCAGCACCACCGAGCAACGTCCCTTTCAGAATACCACCCCTGCTGATCCCCAGCCCGGAAAAATGCTGGGCAGGGATGGCGCCCTTTCCTGAATAGAGAAGCATGGATATGCCAAAGAGCCCCGAGAGGAGCGGCATCAGCACCGCGCTCTCCCCGAGGAGCGGCGGGGCGAGGAAGGAGTACCGGAACGAGAAGACCCCCAGGAGCCCAGATGCGCAGAAGACCAGGAGACCCCATCCGGGAGCTTCGCTCTGCACCAGGAGAAAGCCGATCACCGCCACCAGGATGATCCCGCTGGCCCAGTCCAGGCCGGACTGGAGATGGGGCATGAGGAGGAGGAGGAGCCCGCAGAGCGGGACTGCCAGCAGGAGGCCGGTCACACTCCCAAGCGCCGAGATTCGCACAGCCTCCTCACCCTTCCCCTCCATGCACAGGGCATGGGCCGGGAGAACCGCAAGCGCAGTGTCTGCATCAGGTATACCGAGGAAGGTACTCGGGATGGCATCCAGGAAGCAGTGGGTGATGAGGGCCGAGAAGAGGGCTGCTGCCAGGAAAATCGGTCCAAAGAGGGGGAGGAGGAGTGCAAGGGTGGCCAGCATGATCGCTGCGAGGGTATTGACATGGATACCTGGAAGGAGCCCGGAGAGGAGCCCGAGGGCCACGCCTGCCGCGGTTCCTGCCAGGATCTCGATCATCCTCGCCTAGGGTGGAGGGGAATTAAGATAAAGGAATCGAAATAGATAGAACACATCCGACCCCAGCGGCAGGAATCCCCCATGTTGATCGCCATCACCAGGTTACAGGAGAAGAGCACCGATGATCAGGTACGGTGTGCGGAGTACGGGCACCATTGCGTGCCGGTCTCACCCCTCCGTGCCCGGGTCCACCAGGAGGAGATTGCCTGGTTCGTGGGGGAGGTGGACCACAATGCATTTGACTGCATCTTTTTCACCAGTGCCCTCCCTGCACGGCTGATAGGGCCACGCCTCTCCCGGTGGCCGAGGGTAGTGGCAATCGGCCCGCAGACCAGGAGGGAGCTCGCGAAGTTCGGTATCGAGGCAGAGGTCCTGGACAGTTATTATAGCCGGGATTTCGTCCCCTACCTCGGTGGCTGGATTGCAGGAAAGCGTATCGGTATCCCAAGGGCCAGTGTCCCGAACCCGGATCTCCTCGCGTCCATAGAGGCTGCGGGGGGCAGGGTGACCGAGGTTGCCTGTTACTCCCTTCTCCCTACCGGTGAGCCCCTTCCGCTGGGAAAAGCCGAAGCCCTCCTCTTCACGAGCGCGATGTCCTACCGGGAGGCCTGCTGGGAGGACCGGGCCGGCCTCCTCCTTGTGGCCATCGGCGAGGTGACCGCAGGGGCCATGCGGAGCGGCGGTCACCCTCCCTCAGTCGTGGGAGACGGCTCCCTCGAGGGGACCCTGCAGGCGCTGAACAGTTACCTTGAAGCAAGCCCCGCGGGCCGTCCAGCCACCAGGTCACCGCCTGGGCAGGGGAGATACTCGGTGCCAGGGTGGGGCATGCAGGCACGCTCGATCCGGCCGTCTCCGGGGTGCTGGTGGTGATGATTGGCAATGCCGTCCGCCTGGCCCCGATCCTCCTCTCGGAGGAGAAGGAATACATCGCAGTCATCCGCCTCCACGGGGATGCAAGGGAAGAGGCGCTGAAGAAGGTTGCCGGGGAGTTTTGCGGGCGCATCTACCAGCGGCCTCCCCGCAGGAGCGCGGTCGCCCGCAACCTTCGCATCCGGACCATCAGGGCCCTCGAGGTGCTGGAGGTCCGGGAGAGGCAGGCAGTCCTCCGCATCACCTGCGATGCCGGGACCTACATCCGGTCTCTCTGCCATCACCTTGGCCTGGCCCTGGGCTGCGGCGCCCACATGCAGGAGCTGCGAAGGGTGCGGTCGGGTATCTTCTCCGAGGATTCTGCGCACACGCTGGGCGAGCTGAAAGATGCCTCCGTGCTTGCCAGGGAAGGAGACCCCGGGCACCTTGCAGGGATGATACTCCCGCCGGAGACGGTTGCGGGTGGGCTTCCCACACTGGTCATCCGCGATTCGGCCGTGGACGCACTCTGTCACGGGGCGGCGCTTGCCGGGGTGGGTGTCGTCCGGCAGGACACCTTCTCGAGGGGAGACATGGTGGCAGTGCTGACCGTGAAGGGCGAACTGGTCTGCATCGGGGAGGCCATCGCACATTCATCCCAGGTTTCCCCGGGGAGAACCGGGCTCGTGGCAGCGCCAAGGAGCGTCTTCATGCCCCCGGGCAGGTATCCCCGAAGCTGGAAAAAGAGACAAAAAACCGGCTAAAACCGAAAAAAAACGTGGGAGCCACCCCGCCTTGCACGGGTTCGCTTCTCCACGGGTTTCCTGCCTCTCCCCAGGGGCAGGAGATAGCATTAAAAAAAAACCCGCCCCATACTATGGATACACCTTTTTGCTGAGGTAGTCTAGCGGTACGGCGCAGGCCTGGAGAGCCTGTGGGGCTTCGGCCCCTCGGGAGTTCAATTCTCCCCCTCAGCGTGCTTCTTTTTCCCTGTCAATTCGCCTCCCCCCAGTGCAGGGGATGAGCGCCCTTCCTGCAGCCTCTGGAGGGCAAATTCATAATACTCATCCACCACCTCAAATCCAAGGAAATGCCTTCCCATCTCCTGGCTGACCACGGCCACGGTGCCTGAACCGAGGAACGGGTCCAGGATCATATCACCAGGGCTGCTCGAGAAGGAGAGGATTCGCTGCACGAGCGTGCGCGGGAGCTTGGTGGGAGTCTTCTTCTTCCCTTTCCAGTACTCACGATTGATCACCCAGACGTCCTCGGGGTAATGCTCCACCTTATGGAAGGTGTAATGCCGGGGATCCTTTACCGCGAACAGGATGTGGTAGTGGCTGGTGACGAATTTCCTGCGGGTGAACACCCCGAACTGATACTTCCAGATCAGGTGGTTGATGGTGGTGAAGCCGGCCTGGTCCAGGCCATTCAGCACCTCCTTCAGCCGGTTCCATCCCGAGAAGACATAGAGGCTCCCGGATGGTGAGAGGACCCTTGATGCCTCTTCCATCCACCGCATGGTGAATTCCCCGTATTCATGGGCGGGAATCTCCCGGTATCCATCCAGGACGTGCGAACCGGTGCGGTGGTAATTCAGCCTCTGGGCACGGAAGCCGATGGCAAACGGGGGATCAGTCACCAGGAGGTCTATGCACCCGGCAGGGAGCCTTGGGAGGAGATCCAGGGCATCGCCATGACAGATGGTATCCGTGGAGAAAGGCCCGAGATCAGGGGACTTCACGCTCCCCTGCTCCCTTCCCGGCACCTCTCTCCTGCGGCCCTCCCGAGCTCAAAGGCTTTCCTGTTGATCTCCATGGTCTTTTTTGGAACCAGGCGCTCAACCGCTCCCAGAAGCGACTCCGGCGCACACGGCATGAACCAGGACGCAGCCCCGATCATCACCACGTTCTGCGAGAGCGGGCTTCCCGCCTCTGCTGCAAGGGCATCCGCATCCACCAGGCAGAGGGATAACCCGCCCAACCGCTCCAGCACCTCCTCCTCTGCCGGGACTGCTGCTCCCTGCATGAAGACCGAAGTGGGGATCACCATGTGGCTGTTTACCACCATGTGACCTCCGGGTGCCAGGAAATGGGCGTAACGCAGGCCTTCCAGCATGTCAAAGGCGATCATCATGTGGGCAGTACCGGGCGCGATCAGTGGCCCGAACTTCCCGTCGATGCGGATATGCCCCTCCACGGATCCGCCCCTCTGGGCCATGCCATGGGTCTCCGCACCCCTGACGCTCCTGCCCTCGATGAGACATGCCTCCCCCAGGATATTGGAGGCCAGGATGATCCCCTGCCCCCCTATTCCCACCATCAGGATGTCGAAGCTTCCGCTCATCTCTTCACCTCCTTTCCAATCGCCCCTGCAGGGCATATCTGGACGCATACGCCGCAGCCGCTGCACTGGTCGTTGATGAATGCCTTCTCATTGACCTTCTCGATAGCAGGGCAGCCGAACTTGATGCACAGCCCGCATGCGGTGCAGGTGTCAGCATCTACCTGGAAACGGCCGCGGCGCACGCCTGCCCTGCGGGCGGTGATCACGCAGGGCTGCCTGGCGATGATTACCTTCACTCCGGGCCGCTCGCGGGCCTCCTTCAGGACGGCATGCAGGGAGACCAGGTCATAAGGGTCCACGGTCTCCACATACGTGACACCGCATGCCCGGCAGATTGCCTCCAGGGATACCGGGGGGGTGGGCACCCCGCAGGCGGTCACCCCGGTGGAAGGATTGGGCTGGTGGCCGGTCATGGCCGTGATGCGGTTGTCCAGGATAACGAGGATAATCCTGGCCCCGTTGTAGACAGCGTTCAGGAGGCCCGGAATACCGGTATGAAGGAACGTGGAGTCCCCGATGGTGGCCACTATATCCCGTTCCTCGCCTGAGTGCGCTATCCCGCTGGCGATAGTGACGGATGCCCCCATGCAGATGGTGGTGTCCACGGCCCCGAGCTGCAGCCCCAGGGTGTAGCACCCGATGTCGCTTGGGAATATCCCGTCCCTGAAGACCTTCCTCATGGCAAAGAAGACCGGCCTGTGAGGGCATCCCGCACAGAGGATGGGAGGGCGGGGAGGAAGGTTCCCGGCAGGAGCCGAATCAGGAAAGACCCTTGAAGGGGGGATCCCGCAGGCCAGCATGATCCTGGCCACCGCAACGGTGGAGAGTTCTCCCTCGAAGGGCACCATGCCATCTTTCTTCCCGTGCACGGCCACGCAGCCGGCCACCTGCCGCACCGCCTCCTCCACCACCGGATGGAGCTCCTCGACCACCAGGACCTTCTCATGCTGCCTGACGAACTCTGCCAGCCACTCTTCGTCAATGGGATACGCCCCTATCTTCATGAATGAGACATTGGCCGGAAGCACCTCCTGCACGTAGGCTGCCGCAATGCCGCTCGCCACCACGGCTACCGGTCCCCGCACCACCGCCTTGTTGTACCCCTTTTCCACGAGTGCTTTTTTAATATGGGGCTGTTTCTGGTTCAGTATACGGTGGAGCACCCGGGTGTGGGCGGGGATGACCACGTATTGCTGGGGGTTTTTATGGAACTCCCCCTTTTTGCCTGATGTTCCGGGGCTGCCGACCAACGTATCCCCCTTTGAGTGGCAGATACGGGTGGTCGGCCTGAATATGACGGGTATCGAGAACTGCTCAGACAGTGCGAACGCATCCCTGGCCATGTCATGGGCTTCCTGTATGGTGGAGGGATCGAGACAGGGGACGCGGGAGAAGAGGGCATAACAGCGGCTGTCCTGCTCATTCTGGGAGCTGTGCGCGAACGGGTCGTCCGCACTCATGATCACGAGGCCCCCCGTAACCCCGGTATACGCGCTGGTCATCAGGGGGTCGGCTGCCACATTCAGGCCCACGTGCTTCATGGTGCAGAGCGCACGCAGTCCGCACCATGCCGCGGCCAGCGCATTCTCCAGCGCCACCTTCTCATTCACCGACCACTCCACGTACAAATCCCGTTCCGGGAGGGAACGGAGGATATCGATCACCTCCGAAGAAGGAGTTCCGGGGTACCCGGTCACGAAATGCACGGGTGATTCCAGGCACCCTTTGGCGATCGCTTCATTCCCAAGGAGATACTGCTTCGTCATGGTCTTCTCCCACAATTATCTTTCACACATAATCTGCCCTGGTACATTTAATAGAGCGACCCCGGGTGAAGAGGAGCCAAGATTCAAAACTTATAAAAGGCTCAAAGGGTTAACTAATACGGCAACGTCAGGGGCCCGTAGCATAGCCCGGTGGTGCGCCCGGCTGATAACCGGGAGGTCATGTGTTCGAATCACATCGGGCCCATTTCCCATCTTCTTATTATCGATCAGAGCAGAGTGCATACCATGGAAAGGAACCTCATTATTCTGGTAGTTCTGGGACTGGCGGCCTGTGGAGCCCTCTTCTTTCTGGTGGACGTCTATGCAATGCTGATAGGGGTGGTGGTGGTCATCGCACTTGCGATGTCCCTCTTCATCATGCAGGACAGCGCCATGTCCCCGAATGTGGAAGTAGACATAAAAGAGGATGGCCGGGGCATCAGGGTGCAGAACAAGGGGAATGCAAAGGCCGTGTCCATTCGCATCACCCTCATTCCCCATGATCTCCACTATAAAATCCCGTTCCTCGATGAGGATGCGGAGACCACCTTCTCCACAGATACGATGATCGAACGGGTCAAATTCGTGGTGGAATTCCAGAACGAGAGGGGAGATGCCTTTTCAAAGACCCGCACCATCTCCGTATTCGACAAGCCGGATGAAGATCTCTTAAAACCCGCGTTCCCGCTTTTCAAGTGGAAGTGAGTCTTCCACTTCCACCTCAATTCTTCGCCAGCACAAAGGCTATCGTCTTCTCGAGGGCATCTACAAGTTCCTTCTGCCCCTCGAGATAATCCCGCATGGCCCTGTAGAGCATGACCATGATCTCGTGGCCGTATATTTGGAGGGCATCCCCGGCGGTGAGCGGGTTTAAGTATGAATCGACCATGATCCCATCAGAGCTGAACATCAGCTCATAGAAATTCCCATCCTCCGAGAGGACACAGAACTGTTCATCAGCCTTTTTGCTGATATTGTCGGGGCGATGCTCAACGGGATCGGTCTTTCCAAGGATGACCATCTTCTTTGGGTAATAGACCGTGTCATACATCTCGCCCTTGGTGTCCTGCTTCCCCCGGTTCAGCATGTTCATGCCTATCCTGCTGACAAGGGGTGCGGTGATCTCCCCCATCCGGGCCATAAGCTCTGCCTCGCGGGCCTTCACCTCTTCTGAGAGCGTCTCCCTCCGGGCGTCCAGTTCGTCGATCTTCTTCAAAAGTGCCTTGTATCCCTTCTCGATCTGATCCATTCCTGGCATTCCTCCACACTTTTTTTTTGAATTCTTCCCGATATTCCGGGGCGTAGATGATTGAGTGGGCAGCATCCGCAATAATGGTTCCTTTTCGTCCATTTCCAGCCCATATACCATATAATGCGATACACCTGGAGGCATGCAGGAACGATCGCGGGTGTGGATGAGAAAAAGCCGGAAATATCAGACCACTTCACCGACGAAATAGTAGGTCCGATCCTCAATCAGGCGGACCTTCCGGGCGGTTCCAGGAGGAAGATCGCCCATGACCACGACTCCCTGGTAATGGGGGGTGCGGCCCATCGATGAACCGGGCCGGGGATGCTCGGTGATCAGGACAGGAACGACCCTTGAGATCCAGGCTGCATTCCTGGCCCTGGCAATCACCTCCGAGTGCAAACGGAGAATTCTGGATCTCTCCTTCTTGAAGCGATCAGGCATGTCCTTCTCCCGCCCGGCAGGGGTCATGGGCCTTGGTGAATAGCGGGTGACATTCACCTTGTCCGGCTGCATGCAGGTGAGCAACGCAAGGGTCTCCTGGAAATCCTCCTCTGTCTCCCCGGGGTAGCCGCAGATGATGTCGGTATGGAGCGAGATCTCCGGAGACAATTCCCGGAATCTCCGGACAATGGACATGACCTGATCTGTCGTATACCCCCGGTTCATCCTCTCGAGGACCGCATCCGACCCTGACTGGACCGGGAGGTGCAGCATAGAGAACACCCTGCTCCCCAAAAAGGCCCCGGCGACGGAATCCAGGACAGGATGCAATGTAGCAGGGTTCATCATGCCCACCCGGACCATGAAATGCCCTGGGACCTGGTGTATCTCCCTGAGGAGCGCCCCAAGGTCCGACCCTGCATCCATTCCCCATGCGCTCACATCCTGGCCGGTCAGCTGGATCTCCACTACCCCCGATCCAGCCAGTGCACGAACCTCCCGGAGGATCTCCTCCCTGCCGGCACTCATCAGGGGGCCGCGGGCCAGCCGGGTGATGCAATAGGAGCACGATCCCCTGCACCCATGGCATGCCTGCACGATCCCACACGTATCAGGAGGGATACTCCCCAGGCCCCTGTATGCTGACTGTATCTCTTCCGGATGGATGAGAACGGGATTACAGGCAGGGAGTATGGCATCCTTCTGTACCACAGCCATACAGCCTGTCACATAGAGCGGGTGGTGCCGAAGCGATCGGAGCTCCCGGAGCACCTTCCGTTCCGTGGAGCCGACGACCGTGCAGGTGTTCACAATGACGACCTCTGCCTCGTCCGGGCTGTTCACGAGGGTGCATCCCTGGTGTTTCAGGATTTCCCCGAGTTTCCGGCTGTCTCCCCAGTTATAGGTGCACCCGAACGTGCGGATATAGACCTTTCTTCCCTTGATTGAGCCGATGGCACTCTTTTCAGCGGGCTGATCCCTGGCACTATCCCCCATATACTCACTCATACTCTCTCCCATTGAGTACATGATGGTTCACCTCCGTCCCGGCAGGGATGCTCTGCCTGCGATACCCGTTTGAAGTTGTAAAAAGATCCGGGGAATCCCCACGATCGGTATAAGAACTTCATCAGAAAGAGGAAAATGCTTAACCGGTGAAATTCACTATCTGTGTACAATGATCAGGATAGGGGTTCTTGGTTGTGGAAATATCGGCCATATCATCGCGAAATACCGGGAAAATTGTGAGATTGTGGCCCTGTATGACCAGGTATTCTCCAAGGCCCAGGAACTCGCAACCCTCGCAGGGGGGACCGCATACCAGGATTTTGACTCCTTCATCAGCGGCGATTTCGAGTATGTCGTGGAGGCCGCCTCGGTACGGGCGGTGCGCCAGTATGCGGAGATGGTGCTGACCCACAAAAAGCACCTCATACTCCTCTCTGTGGGGGCCCTTGCGGACCCGGACTTCCGCACAGACCTGATCCACATGGCGGAGGCTGCTGCCAGGCGTATCTATATCCCCAGTGGCGCGATTGTGGGCCTCGACAACCTCAAGGTGGGCCAGATCTCGAAGGTTCACCGGCTCCTCCTCAGGACCACCAAGAGCCCGGAATCGCTCGGTATACACACCGGAGAGCGCCGCCTGGTCTTCCAGGGGAAGTCCCACGAGTGCATCAAGGAGTTCCCGAAGAACGTGAATGTCTCGGTGGCCTTGAGCCTTGCCGCCGGCCGGGATGCCGACGTGGAGCTGTATGCCGATCCGGACGTGAAGAGAAATATCCATGAGATCGAGGCGGAAGGCGAATTCGGGGAGATCTACATCCGGGTGAGCAACGTACCAAGCCCTGATAACCCTGCCACCAGTTACCTCGCCGCCCTCTCCATCCTCACCCTGCTCCGGAACCTCGAGCAGCCCCTAGTGGTCGGAACATGAATCTGATGAGGCGAATTCTCGCGCTGAAAGAGGAGAAGCACGCCATCATACTTGCTCACAACTACCAGAGGCCGGAGATCCAGGATCTTGCCGACGTGGTGGGGGACAGTTTTGAGCTGGCACAGAAGGCCAGGGAGACAAAATCCCCGCTTATCGTGTTCTGCGGGGTCCTCTTCATGGCCGAGACTGCCAAGATCCTCAACCCCGGAAAAAAAGTCCTCATCCCTGTCAGGGACGCAACCTGCCCCCTTGCAGACCAGCTCACCCCTGATATGCTCCTTGCCGCAAAGGCACGACATCCGGATGCACCGGTGGTCCTCTACATCAACAGCACCGCGGTCTGCAAAGCCCTTGCTGATGTGATATGCACCTCCGCGAATGCCGTGAAAGTGGTCCGCTCTCTTTCAGGGAAAGAGGTTATCGTGGGGCCCGATGCCAACCTTGCCGCCTATATCCAGTCCCAGGTCCCTGAGAAGGAGATCGTCGCCCTCCCCCCCAATGGTCACTGTTATGTCCACGAATGCTTCACCACCGAAGACCTCGATGACGCCCGGAGGAGGGGGGGAACCATTCTCTGCCACCCTGAGTGCCGCCCCGAGATCCAGCACGGATCTGATCTTGTGGCCTCCACGGGAGGGATGGTCAGGGCGGTGCAAGGGCAGCAGGGCGGAAGAACCTGGCACATACTCACCGAGAAGGAGATGGGCTACCGTTTAAAAACCCTCTATCCCGGCCAGACGTTCTATACAAAAGAAGAGGCCGTCTGCGAGGACATGAAGAAGACCACGCTTGAAAACCTCCTCGAGGCACTGGAACATGAACAGCATGAAGTCACCATTCCCCCGGATATCATGGAGAGGGCCAGGGGGGCCATCGAGCGGATGCTGGTGATAGGCCGGTGACAAAAAGCCCACGGATCCCCCTGGATACCCTGCTCTCCTTCATACAGGAGGATGCCCCTGCCGGTGACATCACTTCTGATGCTATCCTCGGCGACCAGCAATGCCAGGCCAGGATAGTAGTGCAGGAAGGAGGGGTTATCGCCGGGATCGATGAGGCGGCAACGCTCTTTCGCGCACATGGAACAAGAATGTCTCCTTGTGTCCTGGACGGTGATGCAGTGGACGCGGGAACTGTCCTCGCGACAATCGAAGGGCCTGCGAGAGCGGTACTCCTGGTCGAGCGGACTGCGCTCAATATCATTGGGAGGATGAGCGGGATCGCGACGATGACACGCCATCTTCAGGCGATCGTTGAAATGGTGCAACCAGGGTGCCGCATCGCATCCACGCGGAAGACCGCTCCGGGGCTCCGGCTCCTCGACAAGAAGGCCGTCATCCTTGGCGGGGGTGATCCCCACCGGATGACACTCTCGGACGGCGTGTTGATCAAGGACAACCACCTGGCCCTTGTCCCCCTGGAAGATGCTATCCACGCCGCAAGATCACATACCAGGTATAAAAAGGTGGAGGTGGAGGTGCAGAACCCGGCAGATGCACTTCGCGCTGCACGTGCCGGTGCCGATATCATTCTTCTCGACAACATGTCTCCATCCGGGATCAAAGAGACGGTATCATTTCTCCAGCAGACAGGTCTGCGGGAGGGCCTGCTGATTGAGGTATCAGGAGGCATCAACGGGGAGAACCTTCGGGATTACGCACTCGAAGGGGTTGACCTGATCAGCATCGGGGCACTCACCCACAGCGTGAAGAACCTGGACGTGAGCCTGGAGATCCTCCCCGGGTAAAAAGCCTTGAGGACCGGGGGCAGCCAGGGGTCGCTCTCTCTCTACTATCCCCAGCACCACCTCATCTCCTCTCCCCTCCACTGGCCCCTGGAGATCTGCAGCCTAATCTTTCATCGGGTAATCCATCGCTCTCACCCCCTGCCATTTTTACCAGGGAAGACGTTCATTCCGGGCTGAGACGCCAAACACAACCCTTATCTTTCCCGGTCTCAAATGGCTGCCTATCGGTGGGTGGAATGCCCGAGAAATTACCACCGGAGAGGAGGATACAGGCCGAGGAGGATGCCCGGAGGAGGCGCGTCAAGGGACTGATAGAGCTCCTCCAGAGCAGGTACCTGGATGACCGGTGGAAAGCGGCAGAAGCCCTGGAACGAGTCGGGGACGCGTCCGCCGTGCTTCCCCTCATCGCTGCCCTGGAAGACCCGTTCGTGGATGTCTCCTGGATTGCGGCGAAAACACTCGGAGAGATCGGTGACGGCCGGGCATTTGAACCACTCCTCAAAGCCCTCAAATCCGATGAGAAATGGCTCCGCATAGGCGCAGCCATTGGCCTTGGGCGGCTCGGTGATAAGCGGGCGATCCCAGCACTCCATGAACTCTTGAAGGATCCGCAGGCACTTGTCCGTAAGAATGCCGCATGGGCGCTTGGCAGGCTCGGGGATGCATCTGTACGCGAAGCCCTCCGGGCAGCCCAAAACGACCCCGACAAGAGAGTCAGGGACGCAGCCGCACAGGCCCTTGCAACGCTTGATGCGCAGTCCTGATACCTCCTTTTACCACCCTATCGCTCCGGGGTATTCTTTCACCCTGCACAGGGAGCCTTTTTCTCTGCTCCGCCTCCCTCTTGTGGATATGAGTGAATGGGTGCTCCTCATTGTGATCATCGGGTTAGTCTTCCTGGCGTGGAAATATTTCCAGCTTAGGACAACCCTTGACAGGCGGGCAACGGCACTCTTCGAGCAGTGGAGGTCCCAAAAGATGGAGGACGAGGTGGCGGCAAGGGCCGACCTGCTGCACCGGGAGTGGACGCTCCAGGAAGAGACACGTATCCGCCGCGATGCCATCGGGAAGAGCGAGTCAGTGATCAGGGGGAAAGTGACCGAGCACCTTACCCCCTACTTCCCGGGGTTCCCTTATAATCCCCGTGATGCCAGGTTCCTGGGGACACCTGTCGACCTCATGGTCTTCGAGGGGCTCTCGTCAGGGTCGCTTGAGCGCATCACCTTCCTCGAGGTGAAGACCGGGAAGACCGGCGCCCTCTCTATGAGGGAGAAGCAGGTCCGGGAATGCGTTGAGAGGGGCCTGGTGCGCTACGAGGTGCTCCATATCAGGGATGAGGTATAGGTCCCTATAGTGACTGCTGCCCCTGCTCTTCCACATTGCTGCCTGGAGAGACGTCCATGTCGATGATACCATCCACGTAAGTGGTCAGCTGGGTGAGGAGCAGGGGGTCAAGGCCCTTCTCCACCGCCAGGAATATTCCTGATGCGTCCACCAGCCTGAGCTTGCTCGTGATGAAATGGATGAACTTTGAGATGTTGGTGGAGGGTATATAGATGAGCATGGTGCTGATGGAATCAAAGAGAAGGCAGGCCTTCTCCCCGGAAAGAGTGTGTAACACCTCGGTAATGGCTATCCCCAGGTCAGTGAGGTTAGAAGGGCTGTTGATGAACCGGCAGTCCTCCTGGCCGGGAGGCACCTTGCCCATGGCGTATTTGGTAATGGCATCGATAAACGAGATTCGGGCCATATCGATCCCTTCGGCTGCATAAAGCCTCTTCAGCACCGCTGAGGGGTGGTTGGTAGTGATCACCACCACCCGGTATCCCTGCCCGATCAGGGTGCGAATAATAAGGGTGTTATTCTGTTTCAGCTTCTCGGCTGATGAGAGGACCAGGAAGAGCCGGTCTTCCCCGAGTCTCGAAAAGTCAATCTGCATCTTCCCTCTCCTCTCACCGGGTCAGGAAATCCCGGTAAGCCGCAGGTATCTCTTCACGCTCTTCTACTATCGCCTGGTTCAACTCCCTGAAATTGGCCATGATCTGGTCTATATGAGTGATCTGCACCGAGAGATCCATCTTCACAGAATCGAGGTCAGGGTCCTTACCCTGAAGCTGCTGGAGCAGTGCAGCCATATTGTCCCGGAGGATACTGAGAGGATTCTTCATACGAAGGGCCACTTCCGTGAGGTACCCCACCAGGGCATAGTGCTTCTCCTCAATAGCCGCCTTCTGGACCATGATCTCGGCCCTCGCCAGGTCCCTCTCTTCCGAGATCCTGGCCACGATGTAGGTGATGATCAGGAACATCGCTGCTCTGAGCAGGGTGGCCCAGGTAAAATCTCCGACAATGAGGCTGCTCATGAACGTGGCCGCGACAAGTGCAATCGCAACCCAGAGCGCTTTCTGGTAATACCAGACCGCTGCAAGTACGAGGAGCACGTAAAAGATGTGGGTGTAACCAATTGCCGTCCGCAGGAAGAGGTGCACACCCACCTCAAGTCCTGTGCAAATCGCCCCAAGCAGCGCCAGTATCCACAGCCGGTGTGTGGTGTCTGCCGGTTTTTCATCACAATGCGTCAGGGAGCTCTGCTCTCCTTGAGGACCGCCTGGATTCACACTCTCTGGTAATCACCGCGTGATTAAAAAGATTGGCAGAATTCCCCCTGCGATCTCCCGCTCATCCTGGAGCGGGGAGCGGACCGATATCCCCTGAAGAACGGATAAGTATCTCTCTCTCTCCCCGGTAGGTCTGGACTGTCCCATAGAGTGATACAGACTGCCCGACCCGGGGCCATTCCTTCTGCACAGAGGAGGAGGGTATGAAGATACGCACGCCAGAGACCACCAACATCTGGTGGCCCCCGGTGGTGGTCAGGGTACTCTGCTCTACCACGCCCTGGTGATGAACCAGTTCCCCATCGGCACAATCCGGCCCATAGGGGCGTGAGAAGATGCCTTTGCCTGCCGATTCCAGGATACCCGCAGATATCAGCATCACTCCAATGACCACCACGAGGATGAGTATGGCGATCTTCTCCTGCCGGACCAGTATCACAAAGAAGAGGTTAGGCATCACCCTTTATAAGCATCGACAGTTTGATATGTTAACAGCGTTAACATATACTATATGCCAGAGGCGAGCCTGCCCCCATCATCTCTCACCGTCCTTCATATACTCGATGAAGGCGGGGCCATGACCCATAAGGACCTGGTGAAGAAGACACGTCTTGCACCACGTACAGTGAGATATGCGTTGAAAAAATTGAAAGAACAGCACCTGATCATCGAGAAGTTCAACTTCAAGGATGCCAGGCAGATTATCTACCAGAACCGCCCTGTCGCGGTGACGGCATGAACGAGAGAGACTGCGATATCATGGTCTGCGATACCATGGCTCGCAAGTTTCTCCCCGCCATGCGGGCAGAGATGGTATTCCGCCTGGTCCACCAGCAGGGTTTGAGTCAGAGCGACGCCGCAAAGAGGCTCGGTATTACCAGGGCTGCGGTGTCGCAGTACCTGAGCAGGAAACGTGGTGACGCTGACTTTGAGATCTCACCTGATATGAATGCCCTTATCGATCGCTGGGCAATGGCAGTTGCCGGAAATCAGGACTGCATCACGCTGTGCGATATCTGCCAGTGTGCGATGAAATACCCATGGCAGCAGAAGAAAGATCTGATCCGGCAGGACCAGGAAGAAGTGCCAGACCATCTCAACCCGCCCTCCTCCGCAACCAGCAAAAAAGGAGAAGAGCACCAATAACCGCGCAGGCCAGAGAGATCTTCAGGAGATCCGGGCCCCCTTCTGGCCCCTCCTTCCCGGCAGCCTCCCAGTCTCTCTCAAATGCCCGGGTATAGTACTCCCCCACCCCGTGGTGGTGCAGGATCACCCCCGCTTCCCGGTTGAAGGTCGGGGAGTTCTGGTTCCAGTTGATGCTGCTGATTAGCACCTTCTCCCCATCGACAATCACCCCCTTGTTATGGATCTTCTCCACCCGGCCTGGACCCAGGTCTGCGCAGCGGGCTTCAAGGGGCAATCCTTCTGATGCAGCCATATCATTCAGCACTCCTGCCATCTCATCGTTGTCGGCTTCCCCCTCCACGTTGTAGTAATAAGAGTCGAGGATAACCCTCACCGGGATGCCCCGGCGTGAGACGTTGACAGCATCTGCAAGGAAGGGGTTCAGGGTCGACGGCGTCTCATTGGTGATATAGGCCATCTCGATATCCACGCTTCTCTGCGCATCAAGGATAAGCGGGTGCAGCAGGCTGCTCGTATCCGGAGAGATGACAGGGATCACGGTAGCCCCGGTAAACACGTAGGGTGAAAATTCCGCCGGGTACTCCCGGGCAGAGGGGATCTCCTGGTCTCCCTCGCCTGGAACTGCAGGTATAGTCCAACCGCCCGCTGCATCATGGGTGTATACTGATCTGAAATACTCCGCCAGTCCAGGGTGCGTGATCGCCACCCCCCATCCCCGGTTACCCCTGCTGCCCCGTTCAGGGAACCCGTTCTCCTTGAAATTCTCGCTGGTGACCAGCACCTCCCGGGAATCAATGACCATGTATTTGGAGTGAAGGAACCGGTAGGGGGTGTGCACCATCTCGGTTCCTGCCATGCTCCGGACGGGAATTCCGCACTGCTGCAGTCGGGAGATCACCGAGTGCTCCTCCAGGGGGATTCCCCCCACGGGTCCTCCCTCCACAAGGACGCGCACCTCCACTCCGCGCTGGTGTGCGTCCTCAAGATGTCCGGCCAGCACGGGGCTGGTGAACTCATAAATACTCACCAGGATCTCCCGTTCTGCTCTTCCTACAGCGCCCAAGAAGACTTCCCGGGAGCAGTCAGGGGAGACAAACGCGATCCCGCTGGCATTGTGGTATGTCCCGGGCTCAAACCGCGACTGCCCGAGCATCACTACCCTCTCGTCCCACCTGCCATTGACGAGAAGATGGACCTGCCCCTGGCGCGGTGAGACCTGCCCTGGCCATTCCACCTTCTGCAGGCATATTCCGCCGGAATAGACCTCCAGCTGGTCACAGGCGTTGGAGAGCTGGAATCTCCCGTTCCGAATCACGTCAGGGACAGCAGGGGAGTTTCCGTCCCATTCAAAATCAGGATACACCCCGTGGCTGGTGCAATAGGCCTCGGCATCCATGGCCACCACCGTCCTGTCCCCAAGGGCGGTCCCCGGGGGAAACCGAAAACCCCCCTCCCCATCCGTCACCACAATTCCATCAAGTGAACCCCCGCCTTCCAGGCAGAGATACTCATCCCTGTCATTCGGGAGGTACGGGTCAGGGCAGAACTCCACCAGGATAACCCCGCTCACCGGGCAGGCCAGGGCCAAGGCGACCAGGATGGACAACCAGTACATGCCTGAAAGGTGGTGGGGGAGGGGAGTATTAACCTGCTGAAACATAACTCCTTAAGAGAGCTATGACGGGTGTGAGCCCCCCACTGGTGCTGAAGATTGGCGGGAGCCTGCAGGGTTGTGCCAGGGAGATCTGCACCCTGCTGAAGGAACAGGCGGTTCCAGTGTTGATCGTCCCCGGTGGAGGAGCATTTGCAGACCTGGCAAGAGAGTGCAAGGTTGAAGGATCCGCCGCCCACTGGATGGCCATTGCCGCCATGGAGCAGTATGGGTGGTTCCTCTCCTCTTTTGGCCTGCCTGTCACCGCCAGGCTCTGTACACCCGCGCGTCCGATCATCCTGCTCCCGTATGGCCCGCTCAGATCCCTGGACCCCCTTCCCCACCGGTGGGAGGTGACTTCGGATACCATTGCGGCATGGTGTGCGCACACCCTCCACATCCCCCTTGTGCTGCTCAAATCCGTGGATGGGATCCATTCAGGCGGGCGGCTCTGCGCGAGCGTCCTCTCCCCGCTGCCAACAGAGGACGTCGATCCCTGTTTCCTCCCGTTCGTGCTGGAACACCGCGTGCCTGCACAGGTCATCTCCGGGAGGTCCCCGGACCGAATCAGGGCTGCTCTCAAGGGCAATCCCACCATCGGTACGACCATCTGCTTTTAAGTGTTTCAGGAGAGATTATATGAGAACATTCTATCAGGAGGGTTCCATGCCGATCAGAAAGTGTACATCATGCAATTCACCCCTGGCCGAGGAAGGTGCCACCGAATTCGGATGCCCGAAGTGCGATTATCAGATCAGGAGATGTTACCGGTGCCGTGAGCAGAGCATCCCCTACACCTGCCCCAAATGCGGGTTCGGGGGGCCTTGAGCCATGGGTACGGTTGCAATCATCCTCAGGGTCATGCCTGAATCCCTGGACGTGGATCTTGCCGTCCTGAAGGCAGAGATACAGAAGAAGGTCCCGGCCGTCAGGGACATCCGGGAGGAACCCATAGGGTTTGGCTTAAAAGCCCTCAAGGTGGCAGCACTCGTGAATGATGCCGGCGGAGAGAGCGACGCGGTGGAAGCGGAGATCCAGAAGATCACCGGTGTCGAGCGGGCTGAGATCGTAGAACTGACCCTTACCTGAACCACACCACCCTTCTCCTTTCGATGGTGCAGAAGGAGAGGTTTTTATTATTCCTGTATTTTTTGCAGTACTTCGCTCGTGATGGTGCGTATCTTCTCGACAGATTCCTGGAACTCTGTCACTTCGTTCTCCGCTATCTTTATCGGGACAGGGAAGACTCCGTTGCGGTTTATCCTCGCCGGAACACCGATACACACATCCCCTATATCATGCACCTCGCTCCGGATATACGCGGAGACGGTGAGAATACGGTCCTCATTCCCGAGCACGGTTCGTACCAGTGTGGCGATGGCCTCGCCCGGTCCGTATACCGTGGCCCCCTTGTTCCGGATGATCTGCTCGCCGCTCGATTTGACAGTTGAGACCATCTCCTCTACAGGGAGTCGCGAGAATGCCGGGAGGTTGCTTATCTGGATCCCCCCGATGGTGGTGGCAGACCAGAGCGGTACCATCGAATCTCCGTGCTCGCCGATGATGCGGGTGTGCACCTCGCTCACGTGAACGTGGAAGTGTTTTGCGATGAGCGATTTCAGGCGCATGGAATCGAGGTGCGTCCCGAGTCCGAAGACCTGGTTAGGTGGCATTCCCGAATATTTCATTGCCACCGAGGTCATCACGTCAACGGGGTTCGTGACCATCAGGATCATGGCATCGGGGGCACAATTTCCGATAATCTCGGCGGTCCTGGCGATGACACGGGCATTTTCAAGCGACAGGTCAAGACGATCCTGCCCTGGCCTGCGGGGAACCCCCGCCGTGCAGACCACCACGTCGGAATCGTGAGCATCCTCAAGGTTCGTTGTCCAGGAAAGGTCAATTGCCTGCCCGGATGCGGCAAACGAGTCTATCAGGTCCTGGGTGATCCCGCAGAGCAGGTTCTCCCGCCCTGGCCTCCCGTGGAGGAGGATCTCGTGCACGTAAGGTATCCCTGCCAGGGTATAGGCAGAGAAGGTACCGACGTTTCCGGTAGCCCCGATGATAGTGACTTTTGACATAAGAATACGGCCTGAGAAATGGGGACATGTTCTCGGTCGACGGCTCGCGGCTGCCTCCTCCGGGCACATTCCTCCTCCGCCCCGCAACCCCATGGGCGCCGAATGTTCACGGTAAGTCTGCTCCCTTCCGGGCCTGGACCGGTCTCCGCAACAACAGGTCGCCACCCCCTCCGGGGTTTTGATCCCTGTCCACCGACCTCATGGGACGAGGTTTCAACGTTGGCCTGTACCATTCAAAGGCAACCCGGTACCGCCTTCTCCGAACTTCGCCCCCCGCATGCCGACGGTTTCGGGTCACAGGTGACGCCGGGCCACCCGGGCTAGTCCCCATATCATATGGAGACCCTAGGGGATAAATACCTCGCCGGGGACAAGGCTTCGCCATTCCTCCAAAACCTGCGACATCGAGGTTTTATCCGATTTATCAAAGAGATCAAGAATTGCACATACCGGCACGGGTGGCAGCACCTTCCAGAGTTCCCGCAAATTACCCTGGTACACCGTGATCGACTGCTCACCTGACGCCTCTGCGACTCTGACCGGTTCACCTCCTATGGGATGCTCCTCCATGGCGTGGTAGGTCGAGAGCATCCTGACCTCCCCGATCCGGAAAAACATGCGGTTGACATGGAGGTTCATCGCCGACCAGAACGCTGCCGCAAACCAGGCATCGTTGAGAACCACCCCCCGGACACCATGCCTGGCAGCGCAGAGCCCGAGCGTCCCTGCCCCGGCACAGGCATCAACGCACCAAGCAGGGGATTTTTCTGCCAGGTGGCGCTCCACGGACTGGATCTTGGGATTTTTCAGCCTGGGAAACTCGATATGCATCCTGGACTGCTGGGTATAGATGACCAGCGGCCCGGCTTCCGTAGGAAAGACGCCGGCACGTACATCGCACCCCGCGAGGCGTTCGTAGGTACGTGGGGCGGCGGTGAGGGTGGCGTCTGTGACCCCGGGGACAAAATCCCCCGACCTCACCACCCCTCTCACCTCAGGGACCTCGTCAACTATTCGCTGAGCCACTGACTTCGTCACCCGCGGGGAGAGGAGCACCAGGGAATCCGGGGGGAGAAACGGGGGGCCCGTCATGAAAAAGCCGGGATGTATGAGCGGCGACCCCACAGACCTGAGTGGTTCTTTCCCGGTCAGGACGTCTTCTTCCACCATGATCACGTAGAGGTGGGCAAACACTTCGTCAATGAACCGTTTGTTGCAGGCACAGGGAGTTGCATAATACCTGCCCTGCAGGGGAGCGCCCTTGTCAAGCACTCTGAACCTGCACCTGGGACACCGGGAGAAGACAGACGGGAGGGATTCGAGAACCACAGGCGCGTCTCTGATGCACGCACCCCCGCACACCGGGCATCTCATACCCGGATCTTGTACCGGACCCCATACATACCTTTTCAAAAAAACCATATGATTCCCTTCGAGACACATTCATACACATTCATAAAAATGGCGAAGCCATTTTCATAGTAACCTTATATGTGCCCCTTTTCCGGGAAAAAGGCATAATTCATGAAAATCGCAAAGGTGATTTTCATACGAAACGCACATGAGGCTGTCGGGTCACATGCCCCCCCTGATGAAAACCGCGGATGTGGTTTTCATACGGGAAATGGCTGGAAAAAAAAGGGGAGAGGGAACAATGATGGTTCGAAAGTGGGCCCGATGCGATTTGAACGCATGACCGCCCGGTTATGAGCCGGGCGCTCTGACCGGACTAAGCTACGGGCCCATGGAAGAAAAAACGCCGCCAACAGGACTCGAACCTGTGACATGCTGGTTAACAGCCAGCCACTCTACCAACTGAGTTATGGCGGCACGTGCGATGTGCCACTATAGGTTACCGCCGGCGGTGAAAAAGGTAGCGGATACTTCAAAGGGATAGGTAGACAGCCCGCCGGGCCATTCCCGGATCAGTCACCCTGGTGCTTCATGCTCTCCAGGAGACTGATCATCTCCGCGAGCTCCTGGTCCAGACCTGCAAGCAGTTCCACGCTCTGAGGGGTTGCCACGGCACCAGAGGGGGAGGCACGGATGTATCCCATCTGTTCCAGCACCCGGAGAGAGTAGCGGATCCTGTGAAAAGGGAGGTCCATCAACTCCGAGAGCTTCATGATACCGATGGGTTGGTGTGCCACCACGGTCCGCAGCACCTGGATGTGCCGCTGCATCAGCTCGATCTCCCCTTTCACTTTCTCAATCATGGTCACTGCCTCCCATCCGGGTCCAGCTATGCCTGTTCATCGAGCCATCTTCTCGTGGAGGTGTACTTCATCCGGAAGTAGATCCCAAGGATTACCGCCAGCACGAAAAGGACCAGGCCTGCGGCAAGCGCTGTGGTGCCTGGCAGTTTCAGGAGAGCAACCACCCCCAGTGCGACCAGCAGCACGATGGCGTTGAGGATGATCGCCAGGCGGTAAAATCTCCATTTTAATTGCACCTTCGTGGCCTCGTCCATTACAGAAATGTCAGCTCCATCATAAAAGTACTTGTGGTATCGACTCCAATGGTCAGGGCATATGGATGCGCTTGAAGAGGCCCTCCTGCACAGCGGATCTGACGCCTACGTGGCTGTTGGATCCTCTCAGGATGCCGATATGCGCTATCTCACCCGGTTTACCACCACCGATTCCATCCTCTACATCCGCCGGCCAGGTGAGAGGGGAACGGTGATTGTATCCCAGATGGAGTGTGAACGTGCAGAGAGAGAATCCACCGCTGCGGTGATGTCCAGGGCCCAGGCCGGGCTCTTAGAGATACTGAAGGAGGAGAATGACCGCTGGCGGGCTCTCGCCCGGCTGATTGCAGGCCTGGTGAAGGGCAAGGTCCTGGTCCCGCCCCAGTTCCCGTATGCCCTGGCCAGGGAGCTCTCTTCTATCCGGACTCTTGAGGTGGAACGGACCGCACTCAGGGATATGCGGGCAATAAAGAGCCCGTGGGAGATCGGGAAAATACAGCAGGTGCAGGTGGCCACGGATGAGGCCATGGACAGGGGTATCACGATGATTCGAAAGGCAAGGGTGAAGAAAGGTCTCCTCTCCCAGGGTGCCGTCCCCCTCACTTCCGGCATGATCCGGGCTGCCATGCACAAGGTTCTCCTGAAGCACGGTTGTATGGGCACGGATACCATCGTCGCATGCGGGGAGGAGACCACCATTCCCCATCTCAGGGGAGAGGGTCAACTACGGGCTGATGAACCGATAGTGATAGACATCTTCCCCCGGGATGAGCAGACGGGATATTACAGCGACATGAGCCGCACTGTCTGCCGGGGAGAGCCGTCTCCTGACATCGCGGAGATGTACCGGGCGGTCAGAGATGCCCAGGATCTGGCCGCACGACTGATGCGCCCCGGCGTGAGTGGTGCCGTCGTGTACCAGGCAGTGGTAGACTTCTTCGGGGAACGCGGGTACGAGAGCGGTGCTTCGGGATTCGTACACAACCTCGGGCATGGCGTGGGCCTGGAGGTCCATGAAGCCCCGAGCCTCGGGCCCATGGGGGAGGTGCTCCATCCCGGAAATGTGGTCACCAACGAGCCAGGCCTCTATCATCACGGTGCAGGCGGGGTAAGGCTCGAGAATACCGGGGTCATCGGTCCTGGAGGGTTCATATCCCTGACACGTTATCCGAATGACCTGGTACTGTGAGGCCTGTGCATGAATGATGATGTGATGGACCAGTACATCGAGGCCGGCAGGATAGCCTCGGCCATACGTGCGAGGGGTGCTGATGAGATAAGGGTGGGGGCCTCTTACCTCGCGGTGGTGGAGAAGATCGAGGGGATGGTGAGGGATGCAGGAGCCGGCCTTGCTTTTCCTCTGAATGTCTCTATCAACGAGGATGCTGCCCACGATACCGCTTCTTGTGGTGACGAAAGGATCTTTTCCCGGGGAGACATGGTCAAGCTCGACCTCGGAGTCCACATTGATGGCTACATAGCCGATACCGCCATGACCGTGGACCTCGGGGACCACCCGCTGCTCGTCGAGGCCTCTTCGCGTGGGCTGGCCGCGGCCATCTCCATTGTACGGCCCGGGGTGAGTACAGGAGACCTTGGGGTCGCCATCAATGATGAGATCGAGTCGAGGGGCTTTCGGCCCGTGGCGAATCTCACCGGACACGGGCTGGACAGGTTCATGATCCATACTCCCCCGAACATCCCCAATATACGTGTCCAAGGGGGGGCAGTCCTCGAGGAGGGCATGGTCTTTGCCATAGAACCCTTTGCCAGTACCGGCACCGGCCATGTGAGCGAGAAGCACCGTACCGAGATCTACCAGCAACTCGCTGTCAGGCCGGTGAGGCTCCCCTCGGCCCGGCGGATCCTCGAAGAGATCAGGCCTCGCAAGGGATTACCCTTCTCCAGGAGATGGCTCCATGAGGAAAAACTCGACCTTGCCCTCGCGACCCTTGTCCGTTCACAGGTGGTAAGGGGATACCCGGTCCTCTCGGATGTTCCCGGCTCACTCGTCTCCCAGGCCGAGCATACCCTCATCGTGACGAGCGATGGGTGCCTGGTCACCACCACATGAGATACCCTTAAACAATTCCAGGGTAAATAATAAAGGTTACAGAAATGCCTGCAGATGACGAGACCCTCAAGCTCATGGAGATCCTCCTCACCGCAGAACTCTTCAATACCCATCACAACCTGGATGCCAATGACCTGACCCCTGAATGCAGGAATCTCTTTGCGGTCAATGGTACGACGGAAGTGAAGCGTCCCCTGCACGTGAGCGAGGGGATGATCCGGAGGAGCCTTGGCATCGATGACGCCTGCCGGAAGATGGAGCAGACCCCGGTGGTCACCTGCGAGGAGTTCGGGCAGCGTATCCGGCTGACAACCCTGGAGCCTGCGGCACGCTGGTTCCTGAAGAGGGGGGGGTTGCACTATATCGAGAAAAACCCCGCTCTGGCCTATTTCTTCGAGCATTTCGAATCAACGAAGGTCTCCTACGAGAAGGTGCGGCTGGAGAATCCTCCCCTGGAAGATACACGCGTCTTCCTGGAGTCCAAGGTTGCGAAGATCCTTGCCGACGACGAACGCCTGAAAAGCGCCATGGACCTTATTATTTTGAGTGCGCCTGAGGAGGTGGAACAGGACTTTGATGATATTGTCTGCACCCAGGAGCAGCACAATATCATCAGGAAGATACAGGTGGCCCGGAAGCACCGGGAGGTACTCCGTCGGCACCGCATACACGAGGTGGGCAAACTCCTCTTTGTAGGCCCTCCGGGCACAGGGAAGACTTCCCTCGCGCTGGCCCTCTCCCGGAAACTCCACCTGCCTCTCCTTGAGGTGCGGCTCTCGATGATCACTTCCCAGTACCTGGGGGAAACTTCGAAGAATATCGATCGGATATTCGATCTGGCAAAGAAAATGGCCCCGTGTATCCTCTTCATCGACGAGTTCGACTTTGTCGCCAAGAGCAGGGTCGCCGACGACCACGGGGCAATGAAGCGGGCGGTGAACGCCCTCCTCAAGAACATCGACCAGGTGAGTCTGGTCCGGCACGGGGTTCTCCTGATAGGGGCCACGAATCACCCCCAGCTCCTGGATGAGGCGGCCTGGAGGCGTTTTGACGAGGTGGTGGAGTTCGGGCTCCCGGACCGGGACATGCGCCAGTCCATACTTGAGAAGGTCTCTTCAAGCATGCAGTGCAGCTTTGATCTCCCGGGTCTTGCTGACAGGACCGAAGGCTTTTCCGGGGCTGATCTCCGGATCATGATCAAGGAGGCGCTCCTCTCCGCACTCATGGAACACAGGGAGACCCTCACCCCCGAGGACGTGGAGTGTGGTTTTTTGCTCGTGAAGAACCGGAATAGTATCCGGGCCCAGAACTGGTTGTCCTAGGATGAGAGTTGTCCTGCTGGGCACCGGGGATGCAATAGGGACCCCGAGGATAGGGTGTTCCTGTCCCCAGTGCACCCATGCGCGCGAGCATGGCCTGCAGAGGCTTCGGACCTCCCTGCTGCTGGAGCACCAGGGGCGCCACATCCTCATTGACACGGGCCCCGACCTCCGCCAGCAGCTCCTTGCCTCGGGTTCCCCCCGTATCGATGCCGTGCTCTGGACCCATGGCCACTATGATCACTTCATGGGGTTCGGGGAGTTTTACCGGGTCCAGAAGATGCCGGACGTCTATGCACCACCGCAGGTGATGGACTATTGCGGAGGAATTTTTCAGTTCCTTGATTTCAGGCACCACCCGGTCGGGGCGTATACCCCCTTTGACCTGTTTGGTATCGAGTGTGCCTTCCTACCCGTCATCCACCCGCCGGCTTATACCTGCGGGGTGCTCCTCGCGCTCGATGGTGTGCGCATCGGGTATACCTCAGACGCCATCTCCAGTCTTCCCGAAGAGACCGCCAGGTCACTCAAAGGAGTGGATCTCCTCCTGGTGGACGCGCTTCTCCCGCCACGCCTCCACGTCCCCAAGCACATGAACTACCAGGAGGCCTGTGACCTCGCCCGGGATCTCGATGCAGTGGATTTCCGCTGCGTGCACCAGAGCCACCATATGCCATGGGACCTGCCTCACCTGGGAACGGACGGCGAAACATTCACATTCTGACCGGCGACGGGATACTGCAGTGCAGCTCTCCCTGCACAGACACATATCTATATAGGATTCCGCCTCCCATTCATAGGTGGATGAATATAAAGATCCTTGAACTGAAGAAGGATAAAGTGAAACTCCTCATCCAGGGAGAGGGTCACACCTTCATGAATGTCCTCACCGAGGAGATCCTGAAGGATCCCGACGTGGACGTGGCGAAATACCTCATCAAGTTCCAGTTCTCAGATCCGGAGCTGCTCGTCACCACCAACGGGAGGAAGGGACCGCTGGACGCCATCACCGATGCCTGTCGGCGCATATCGGGATCATGTAGCGAACTCCTGGAGAGTCTCTCCTCCGGAAGATCCTAAAAAAAATTATTTGAGAGATTCGTGTTCGTCTCTCTCTTTCCCATGGAAAATGCCTCAGGCATTTCCGAATGAAAATGGCTTCGCCATTTTCATAATTTATGTCCGAAATCCTGAAAGGAGTTCATAGTGTTTTGGTATGAAAATTGCATCCGCGGTTTTCATATGAGGGGTATGTGACCATGGGTCTCATATGCAGTTCATTTTCTATGCGTGTACCAGGAAGAAAATTTTAGGGATTTTCTCTCCCATACTAAGGAAGTACCAAGTTTGAGACCACGAGGTATTCAGCTCAGTACCCGTTCTGTGAACACGATAGAGCCCGAGACCCGTGTAATCCTGACCTTTACCGTCTGGCCGGGCTTTCCTCCGGGGATGTAGAGGATATACCTCCCCATCCTTACCACTCCGTCGCCCCTGCGGCTCACGGACTGCACCTCGACGTCGATGATCGCCCCCTCCGCTATTTCGTTGCTGACCGGCTCGGTCCGCGCCTTCCTCTTCCTTACCGGCCGGTGACCTCCACAGGCATCACAGCGCAGGAGGAGGACCCGGTCGTCCTTGACGAGGCGGGTGTCGGGTTTCCCGCACTCAGAGCAGATGACATAATCATCCACATACCCTTTTACGAGGGAGTTGATCAGCGTTGGTTCGAATTTCCCGTTGAAGATAGCCCGGGAACCATCGATCTTCCCGGCAGTGCCGAGTTCTCCCAGGAGAAACTTCATCAGGTGATCCTTGTCGCGGCGGACGGTATCGGCGATCTCGGAGAAATTCTCGAGCACCGTGGTCTTCCCTTCAATATATGACCTGGCTTCAGGGACCGTGAACCGCTCCACCGATTCGGTCGGTTCGGTCACGTGGGCATAGGCCTTCTTCAGGAGTGTCTCGTACGGCTCAACCATTATTCTTATATAAGGTGCTCAGGTGTAAAAATGCCTCCTCCCGGGTATGCCCGCTGCCTTTTTGAACGTGCAGCATGAACTTTCTCCTGCATGTTATCTGCCGGGGACATGGAGCAGATTCGGACGGCGCTTCAACGGGAGCCAACCGATGTGGAGATGGCCTGTTTTGAGAACTTGTGGAGCGAGCACTGCAGTTACCGCTCCACCCGCGCCCTGTTAAAGACACTCCCCACCACCGGCCCGGATGTGCTGCTGGGGCCGGGGGACGATGCTGCTATCGTCCGATTCAGTGATCGTATTGCCCTGGCGGTGAGCATGGAGAGCCACAATCACCCCAGTTATGTGGATCCTCATGACGGGGCGGCAACCGGCGTAGGAGGGATCGTGCGCGACGTGCTCTCCATGGGGGCCCGCCCAATAGCCCTCATGGATCCCCTCTACTTCGGACCCCTCGAGAAGGAGAAGAACCGCTACCTCTTTGAACACGTGGTGGGAGGAATCGGTGGCTACGGGAACTGTATCGGTGTGCCGGTGGTCCGCGGGGACCTCTGCTTCGACCAGGGATACAGCGGAAACCCCCTGGTGAATGTGGTCTGCGTAGGCCTTGTGGCCCCTGACCGCTTCCTCACCGCCCGGGTGAAGCGGCCAGGCAGCAGCCTTGTCCTGATCGGAGCGTCCACCGGAAGAGACGGGCTTGGGGGGGCCTCATTTGCGTCCCGGGATCTCTCTGAGGATTCAGAGGCTTCCGATCGGCCCAGCGTGCAGATAGGTGACCCCTTCACCGAGAAACTCCTGATCGAGGCAATCATCGAGATGGCAGAGACAGGAAAGATCCTCTCCTGCAGGGATCTCGGCGCGGCTGGGCTCGCAGGGGCCTCGAGTGAGATGTGCAGTACCTTCGGCGGGCTGATCCGGGCTGACCGGGTGCACCAGCGGGAGCGGGACATGCACCCCGTGGAGATCATGCTCGCGGAGTCCCAGGAGCGGATGCTTATCGAGGTGGACCCTGGCGATGTGCCACTCATGGGCCGTATTGCCGAGAAGTATGACCTGAAATGGAGCGAGATCGGCGAGGTGATCGCAGAACCATTTTACAGGGTTACCTTCCACGGCCGCATGGTATGCGACCTTCCCATCGACCTCCTGGTCACCCATGCACCCCCCTGTGCATGGGAGCAGAAGACCTGCGATACCACGAGACAGTTCTCCCGTCCGGGCGGAGATATCAGGACCCTTGCCCTCCTGGTGCTCTCCAACCCCGAGGTGGCACGGAAGGACTGGGTGTATGAGCAGTATGATCACGATGTCCAGCTCAGGACCGTCTCTCTCGGGGGTGATGCGGCAGTCCTCCGGCTTGAAGGCCAGGCGCTGGCATTCTCCTGCGGCTGCAACCCCCGGCACATCCACCTCTCACCGTATAACGGAACTGCGAACGCAGTGCTCGAGAACGCCAGCAACCTGGCCTGCGTGGGTGCACGTCCCATCTGCATACTGAACTGCCTCAACTTTGCAAGCCCAGTTCACCCTGAGATCTACTGGCAGATATCCGAATCCGTGAGGGGTATGGGAGATGAGGCGCGGACCCTTGGGGTTCCGGTGGTGGGCGGAAACGTCTCCCTTTACAATGAGAGCGACGAGCTGAACACCCAGATCAAGCCCACGCCTTCCATCGGGATGCTCGGGAAAGGCCCGCTCCTCGACCCTGTTCAGCCTGATGATGGATGGGAACTGGCACTCATGGGAGATGCCGGAATGCATCTCGGTGGTTCGGTTCTCGACGCGGTGACCGGGTGCGGGGGATCTGCCCCTCCGCGAGGGGATGCGAAGTTCCTGGCGCCGGTCAGGGAACGGGTCGCTGCGTCGGCTGACCTGGCGGCCACCGACATCTCGCAGGGGGGGCTCCTTGCAGCGCTGGTCACCCTGGCCCCGCGCGCCACCGTGCGGCTGGAGGGCGACCTCCTCCGGGAACTCTTCTCTGAGACCTGCGGCAGGTTCCTCCTGGCCTGCCGGCACAGGGATGCCCTGGCTGGCCTTCCCTGCCGCATCATCGGGTCGGTGGGAGGGGACTCCCTCCGGATCACGGGGGACTCAGGCGAGGTGGTGCTTGGTCCAGACGAGGTCGAGGCCGCACTTGGTTCGCTCACCAGGATTATGCGGCGGTAAAATTCCGGGCAGGGGCCAGTGGAGTCGATACCCATCCTCCCATCTTCCCCTTCCTCGATGTGCCGGCCATAACCGGCTCACCCCTTGAAATACCGAAAAAAATGGATTTGGCTGCTTATTGTTTCTTGAACTGGGGCATCATAGCCCGGACCTCTTTTCCCACCTGTTCTATCAGGTGCTCCTCGTCCGCCCTGGTGAGGGCGTTGAAGACAGGCCGGTTCACCATGTTCTCGAGCATCCATTCCTTGGCAAACTCGCCGCTCTGGATCTCTTTTAGAATCTCCTGCATGGCCAGGTAGGTCTCGGGGCCGATGACCCGGGGACCGCGGGTCAGATCCCCGTACTGGGCGGTGTTGCTGATGGAGCTGCGCATCCTGGTAAAACCGCCCTCGTAAATGAGGTCCACGATCAGCTTGGTCTCGTGGAGGACTTCGAGGTAGGCCATCTCGGGGGCATACCCCGCGTCCACCAGGGTCTCAAAACCCGCCTTGATCAGGGAGGTGATCCCCCCGCACAGCACCGCCTGCTCGCCGAAGAGATCCGTCTCCGTCTCCTCCTGGAAGGTCGTCTCCAGCACCACGGCCCTGGTAGCCCCGATCCCCTTGGCGTATGCAAGCGCCAGCTGCTGGGCGTGGCCGGTATAATTCTGGTGGATGGCGATCAGCGCGGGAACACCCTTCCCTTCCTCGTAAGTCCGCCTCACCATGTGGCCGGGACCTTTTGGGGCCACCATGATCACATCCACGTCCGGAGGAGGGACGATCTGGCCGAAATGGATGTTGAACCCGTGGGAGAACATCAGGCACTTCTTCTCGGAGAGGTGGGGGCGGATATCAGCCTGGAAGATGGCGCCCTGGTGCTCATCAGGTACCAGGATTTGGATGATCTGGGCCATCTTCACGGCCTCGGAGACGGGGTATACCTTGAATCCATCGGCAGACGCCGCCTGCCAGGAACGCCCGGGCCGAAGGCCAATCACCACGTCCAGGCCACTGTCGCGCAGGTTGAGGGCCTGTCCCCTCCCCTGCGACCCGTAGCCGATCACGGCAATCCTCTTCCCCTTCAGAACCCCGAGGTCCGCATCAGTATCATAGTATTTTTCCATCATACAGTGATCCATCAGATATCAGTAACAGAGCACTTAAATATTATATAGAAACATTACATTCCACATCATTCTTGGGAGCGATGCGCTATTCCCAATGCCATAAAACACAAATCCGGGCGTGATTTGCCAGATATTCAGTCCACCATCCCTGATGTGCGGATAAATCTCACCAGGGTAGGTGTCAAAAACGTCAAGAAACTGGTTGAGGTCTCCAGGCCTGATAAGAGGCCGGTTATCTTCATCTCCAATTTCGACGTCTTTGTGGATCTTCCCGGGAGCCTCAAGGGAGCAAACCTCTCCCGGAACTTCGAGGTGATCGATGAGGTGCTCCAGCAGGCTATCGATGGCGACGTAAAGGAGATCGAGAATCTCTGCAGCGTGGTGGCCAGAAAGCTCCTGGACCGGCACGAGTATGCAGACCGCACCGAGGTGCTGATGAACAGCCAGTTCATGGTCAAGCGGGAGACCCCCGTATCCCACACCAGCTGCCACGAAGTGGTCAAGGTGCATGCCCGGGCTGTCGCCCGGAGGACTTTCCGCGACCCCATCGTCAGGAAGAGCATCGGGGCCGAGGTGACCGGGATGACCGCCTGCCCCTGTGCCCAGGATATCATGAAGGAGCGGGCCATCTCGGTGATGCACCACCTGGGGATCCCGGATGAAAAGATCGCAGGTTTCCTGGCAGAAGTACCCATGGCCACGCACAACCAGCGGGGAAGGGGTGTCCTGTGCATAGAGATCGATGACGACCAGCATGTGAAACTGGAGAAGATCATCCGGATACTCAAAGATTCCATGAGTGCCTCCATATTCGAACTGCTCAAGAGGGGGGATGAGAGCTACGTGGTGCTGAATGCCCATAAGAACCCCCGTTTCGTGGAGGACTGCGTCAGGGAGATCGCAAAGAAGGTGCTGGCAGAGTTTAAGGAGCTCCCCGGAGATTCGCTGATCACTATTACCCAGACCAACGAGGAGAGCATTCACCAGCACGATGCCTACGCCGAGCGGCAGGCCACCATGGCTGAACTTTTCGTGGAACTGAACGGGGAGCATTCCTGATCCCCGTTTTCCTGACGGGATGAAGAGACCCTTCTCACAAGGTATGCCCTGGAATATAGATAATATCTCTCATTTTCTAATGAAACGCACATGAGACTGTTGGGTCACATGCCCCCCTGATGAAAACCGCGGATGCGGTTTTCATACCAAAATGGCTTCGCCATTTTCATGATTTATGTCCGAATCATGATTTATGTCCGAAATTCTGAAAGGAGTTCATAGTGTGTTTATATGGAAATGGCTGCGCCATTTTCATGAATGCGTGTGCTTGTGTCTCGGAGGGAATCAAGTAGTTTTTTTAGTCTTTTTCCAAATTCCACTGTGTATATGAGTGAAATCGAATCAACACTCCGATGGCAGCCTTCGAAACATCACAAAGCGCGGAGATTTTGAGAGAAATTTGTAAAAAAAATTGCAATATGGCTTGGGATTTGGGTGAGTTCCGGACACACATTGATGCAGTGGGGGTCATTCACCTTAAAATATTCAATATTTTCTTCTATTCTTTAGAAAAAAATGAGATTTAGGCTTCGATCAAGTGCAATGCACTATTGCACAGCAGATAAATATATGGAGATTGCTACATTCTCCCTGAACGTACACTGTACGGTCAAACATCTCTCACCAGGAGAGGTGCGTGTGGAATTAAACCGGTATCGCAAAGAGAACACGAGAATACCATGAGGCGATAATATTGTCGAAAATTGTAGAGATTTCCCCAACCACGAGGCATGAGGGACACTCAAAGCTCGTCCTGAAGGTGGACGATGCAGGTATCATCGAGCGTGGTGACTGGCTCTCTATCACCCCTGTCAGAGGGGTAGAGAAGCTGGCCCTCGGGAAGACGATGGACCAGGTCCCGAAGATTGCGTCCCGCGTGTGTGGTATCTGTCCGATCGCCCACACCCTTGCCGGCATCGAGTCCATGGAAGGCTCCATCCGCTGCGAGATCCCTAAGGATGCGAAGCTGCTCAGGATTATTCTTCAGAGTGCCAACAGGCTTCACAGCCATGCACTCCACAACATCCTGACCCTGCCGGACATGTATCTTCCCGGAACCGACACTAAGATTAACCCCTTCTCCCCACAGGAACCGGTCCGTTCGGTTGCAAAGAGGATCCAGAGGATCAGGGAGATCGGCCAGACTATCGGTGAGATCGCAGGTGGAGAGGCAGTTCACCCCAGCAACCCCCGTGTAGGCGGCATGTACAAGGCCTGCACAGCGCATGCAAAGACCAAGATGTACGACCTCGCGAAGGAGGGACTGGTCCTGGCTCATGAGCAGATGGATTTCATGATTGCCATCCTTCGCAATTACCAGAAGCGTGACTGGGCAGAAGTCGGCGGAAAACAGATCCCCATCCCGAAAACACTCGGATACCACAACCAGGGGTATATGGCAGCACATCCCATGTATGGCAGCTCCAACCTGGACGACTGCCCGGGATGGAACCCTGACCGCTGGACTGATGTCCGCCCCTGGGACTGGTATATGGGTGAGGGAGAAGTCAGCCTGGCAGACCCGGGCTACCCCATCGGCGGGACTTCCCCCGTTGGGACCAAGGTCAACCCCCAGATGGAAGCCTGCACCGGCGTCCCACTATACGACGGCTCCCCCGTTGAGGTAGGGCCCCGTGCCAGACTTGTCCAGTTCAAGAATTACGACGAGAAGGGCACTATCGGGCAGCAGATTGCACGCCAGATGGAATACCCCGACTGTCTGTATACCATCCTCAATGCACTGGACGATTACAACCCGAACGGAAAGATCCTTGCCGACCACATCCCCCAGGGTGACGGATCACTGGGCTGGGCCGCCAACGAGGCACCCCGCGGGTGTGACGTCCACCTGGCCAAGGTCAAGGATGGCAGGGTCCTCTACTACGAGATGCTGGTCCCCACCACCTGGAACTTCCCCACCTGCAGCCGCGCCCTGACCGGTGCTCCCTGGCAGCTGGCAGAGGTCATTGTCCGAGGATACGACCCGTGCGTGTCATGTGCCACCCACATGATCGTTATCGACGAGGACAAGAGGCTAGTCGCCCAGAAACTCATCCAGTGAGACTACTCGCATGCTGTATCCAGAGATTGTGATCGCAGGGTGTGGCAACCCGTTGTTCGCGGATGACGGGTTTGGACCCGCTGTGGTTGAGGAGCTCCTGCGCCTTGATCTCCCCGACAATATCAAAGCCGTGGATGCCGGCCTCGGTGGCCCGCATTTTATTTTTACACTGCTGGATCCTGAAGTGACACGGAAACTCGTCGTCGTAGACACCGTGAACTTCGGGGGAGAACCAGGCGAACTGGTGCGATTAACGGTCGAAGACCTGCCGCCGGGAAGTTACCGGGATGCCCACTCCTGGGACCTCACCGAGCCGCTCCACCGGTTGAAAGACACGATGGAGATCGTGGTCATTGGATGCCAGCCAAAGCGGGTGAGCGCCCCTGAATTCGAACTGGGGCTCTCGGATGAGGTTTCGAAAGCGATACCCAGGGCTGTACGTGAAGTACTGGCCCTGATCGGAGTGGATTATGGGACTACTCTCGAAAATCTTCGGAAAGAAGAGCGCCAGCCCGGAGCCGAAGGCGAAGCCTGCGGCGGGAGCTGACGTGGAGAAAATGGCTGAAACGATTAAAAAGGAGGAAAAGCCTGTGGCAGACAAGATTACAGTTGGCCACGTGCACATGAGTGGATGCACGGGCTGCCTGGTATCCTTAGCAGACAACTATGGTGGATTGTTAACCATACTTGACAAATACGCCGACCTTGTCTATGGCCTGACCCTCGCTGACGTGCGGCACATCCCCAAGATGGATGTCGCGCTGGTTGAGGGTTCGGTCTGTATCCAGGACAAGATCTCAGTACAGGAGATTAAAGAGACCCGCGAGAAGGCGGCAGTGGTGGTGGCTGTTGGTGGCTGTGCCTGTTATGGCAACATCACCCGGTTCACCCGCGGCGGCCAGCAAAACCAGCCGCAGCACGAGTCCTATCTGCCGGTAGGGGACCTCATCAAGGTGGATGTCTATATCCCCGGATGTGCTCCCTGCCCGCAGCTGATCAGGAACGTGTGCGTGATGGCTTACCTGCTGCTCAAGGGCAACAAGGACCAGCAGGAGCTGGCAAAGAAATATTTAACACCGCTGATGCTGCTCGCCGACCGCGGCACAGAAGCCTGCGGCTGCGACCTGATGTATGATGTGGTCAACCAGGGCCTGTGCATGGGATGCGGATCCTGTGCCGCCGCCTGCCCGGTCCGGGCCATCACCCACGAGTACGGGAAGCCCAACGTCAACCGGGAGATGTGCATCAAGTGCGGCGCTTGTTATGCGCAGTGCCCGAGGAGCTTCTTCAACTTCGATGTGATCCCCGAATTCGAGGGCATTATGGATGCCATTGATGCGGCACTCAAATGAGGTGAGAGAGATGGCAGGAGAACTCGGAAAATACAAACTCTGTGTATCGGCACGCAGTGCTGACAAGGCCATTCTGAAGAGAGCCCAGGACGGCGGTATCGTCACCCAGCTCTTCAAGTTCGCCCTTGAAGAAGGCATCATAGAAGGCGCCATCGTGGCAGGCCCGGGAGACGAGCCCTGGAGGCCCCGCCCGTTCATCGCAACCACTGTCGAGGAGCTGATGTCCGCAAGCGGCACCAAGTACAACATCAGCCCGCAGGTCTCATGGATCAAGGAGGCCACCCGCAGTTACGGTCTTGACAAGATCGGTATCGTGGGAACCCCCTGCCAGATGCAGGCGGTAAGGAAGGGCCAGCTCTACCCGGTGGGACTTCGTGATGTGCCTGACAAGATCAAACTCGCCATCGGCATCTTCTGCATGGAGAACTTCTCGTACCAGAGCGTGAAGCAGCTGGTGGAGGACCATGCCGCCATGAAGATGGAGGCCGTCAAGAAGATGG
This sequence comes from Methanolinea sp., assembly GCA_025453675.1. Lineage (GTDB taxonomy): Archaea > Halobacteriota > Methanomicrobia > Methanomicrobiales > Methanospirillaceae > Methanolinea_A. The sequence goes on along the minus strand of JALOPW010000016.1, from coordinate 4,820 downwards.
AGATCGGCAAGGGCAAGTTCTGGGTCTACGGGCAGCGCGGACAGGTCGTCCAGCTCCCGCTCAAGGTGACTCACAAATACGAGCAGCCCGGATGCCATGTCTGTCTTGACTACGTGGCCAACCTTGCAGACGTCTCCACCGGATCCGTGGGGAGCCCTGACGGCTGGAGCACGGTCTTTGTCCGGACCCGCAACGGTGACGACATCTGGTCCAAGGCCATCGCTGCCGGATGCTTCGAGACAAAGCCCATCGAGCAGGTGAAACCGGGGCTCGAGCTTGTGACCAAGCTCGCTACCGAGAAGATCACCAAGAACCAGAAGACCGTAGAGGAGAGGGCCAAGTTCGGTGTGAACAAGAGCCTCCGGAACCCCTACCTGGGGCCAAAATAAATCACTTTTTTATTTTCGCCGGGTCTTTTCGCGCTTTTTTGCATGGCTGAAGCCGGAAAACAGCGTGTATTCGCACGGCACATAGTGTGCGGACACTGTAGTGTCACCGCATGGCAACTGGATTCGGCCCACCAATAATTCCCCTGCCGCTGTAGGCGTCCCCCCAATGCAATAGACCCGTGTGCGGGGGAACTGGCCTTGATATAGAGAGCGCCCCAGTCAACACTGCCCACACACCATCGCGTTGGTAGGGGGAGGTGCTGGGAGGGGAGAATTCTCCCCCCTCCCGTCAGAGATTGCCGTCAACATCTCTCAAATTCTGTATTAAAATGCCGCAATACCTCTCATACATCCCCGGGGTACCACCCTGCCGGAACATTATCGCATCGCGGAGAAGGGTGCAGAAGTAGGATTCTTACCCAGGAACCCCATGACTGTGACCCAATTCGCAGTCATCAGAAAGAGTTTATGGGGATGCGTCAATTATGGTGTCATCACAGAGGTGATTGCATCTCATGTCACAACATCAAATTCTTTTCTTTGGTGTGGCACTGGCCTGCCTCCTGGCCGTCTTCCTTGCCGGATGCACCCAGCCACCGGAGGGTCCGGGGGGGCCGACACCCACCCTTTCCCCAACCGCCACTACGGCTTCCTCCCTGTCATTTGACCAGAACAGCAACGGGAAGAATGTGACCGTTCCCCTGGGCTCCGAACTCTCACTCACGCTCCCCGAGAACCCCACCACGGGCTACTCCTGGAACCTCTCCCATTCGGCCGGCCTTGCGCTGGTGAAGGATGCATTTACTCCGCCGGCAACGCAACTGGTGGGAGCGGGCGGCACCCATTCATGGGTATTGAGCGCGAAAGAGAAGGGCGGCCAGATGCTCCACGGGGAGTACCGGCGTCCATGGGTCCCTGCCGGTACCGTCACCTACCTTGACTTGGAGGGAGGGTTCTATGGCATAGTGGGCGATGACGGGAGAGACTACCTGCCGTTGAACCTGGATGCACAGTACAGGGTTGATGGGATGAGAGTGGCCTTTGAGGAAGAAGAGGCAGGTGACATTGCCACAATCCAGATGTGGGGGATTGCGGTGAACATCACCTTCATGGATGCGATCGAGACCTATGACCTCCATGTTCTGGTGAACTGATCCATCTCCCCCCTTTTGAATATGAAAATGGATTCGCTATTTTGGCATGAAAACCGCATCCGCGGTTTTCATCATGGGGGCATGTGACCCGACGGTCTCATGTGCGTTTCATGAATGTGTGTGCAGGTGTCTCGAAGGGGACCATAGGGTTTTTTTTAGCCTCCACGCTGTTTTGCAGAGAGGACAGAGTAATCCCAGCCCCGGGAGATTGAGTGCTTCTTCTCACACTTATATGAGTCCGAGGGTTGCCGGGAGAGTCCGGGCCCAGGCCCTGACCATCTCCATGTCACGAAAATCGCCTGGTACCACCCCTGCAATGGTGTATATTGCCTTGTCCGGGGGACTCAGTCGCGCGGGGTCCACCCTGCCGGGGAAGAACGCTGCATCCCGCAGGGCAATAAAGAGACGTATATCCGAGAGCGCCGCCTCCCCACTCTGCAGGTGCTCATCTGAAAGATCCCTGAATGAATACCCGACCGAGAAGACCGCAACTGGCACTCCTCCCAGGCTCACCCTCTCGCGCGATACCAGGTCCCGGGCCTCTACCAGCCACTTGCCCATGTAAAGCGGGCTCCCGAGGACGACAGCATCGTAGTCTCCCGGGTGCACATCCCTGCCTGCCGGCAGGCATTCCACCTTTATTCCAAGGCAACGCATCTCCTCCGCTATACATTCGGCGATCTCCTTTGTCGACCCGTACCGGCTGGCATAACACACCAGCACGGACTTCCCCACCCCACCAGCTCCACTTGGCTTTGCAACGTCTCTACCAGACATGTCTCTTCTTACCTTCTCAAGAACGGACAGGGAATCCGTCCCGGTTTTATCGGTACCTATACATTCATATGCACCGTGAATGTTATTCATTCTCATAGGAGTAAAAATTCATGAAGCAGAAGGAAGTGTTTCAGGGAGTACCGGGGATGCTCCGCCCATTCAAGGAGTTCATTGAGAAGAAGGGCATGAAAGCGGGTGACCAGGTGGTCTATTACGGCTGTCCGGGAACCTGTACCCCGTTCGTGGAACTACTTGGGTTTGCAGTCCGCAGCCTCGACCTCGCCCAGGTCTTCGTTCCTTTCGTCGACGAGTCCAAGGCCCAGAAGATCAGGATGGTCCCTGACATCGGGATGCAGGCCGGGGGTGCAGCCGGCATTCTTAAACCCGCTGCAGTGGTGGTCATGGGGGGTCTCTCCATGCCAAACGTCCCTGTAAGCGTAGACCAGGTGAAATCGGCAATTGAGAAGTACCCGGATGCGGCCAGGATTGGCATCTGTTTCATGAACATGTTTGAGAAAGGCGGCTGGTTGAAGGCAATTGACTTCGATCTCCTGATCGACGCCACGATTGACCCTGTGAACGTGTGGAAATAGCACAACCGCAGTTCTCTTCTCCCCCTTTTTCTCTTCTCCCCCACGGGTGAATGGACTTGGGGGTCCCTATCTACAGGTCCCCTGCCAGGGTCTCCACGAAGGCCGTGAGTGCAGTCATTGCCCGGCTTCGTTCACTGGCGCAGATCTCAAATACGAGAGAATCCCCAAATGCTGAACGCGCGGTGGCAGGGCAGGACCCTGGCAGGTCGCATTTGTTCAGCATCACCGCCAGTGGTATCTTCTGCCGGGAGAGGGTCTCGTAAAGAGACCTGGTGAACTCGTCAGGGGCGATGCTGCAGTCCACCACAAGGATTGCAGCGTCCATGCCCCGGGAGACGATCTGGCGGACAAACTCGAACCTTTCCTGCCCTGGTGTCCCAAAGAGGTAGACCTGAAGGGCATGGATCTCTGCCCTGCCATAATCAATGGCAACGGTGGTGTCACCGTCGCTCGTATGGGCCTCGACATGCCGTGCCTGCGAGTCGATCGCCTGGATAAACGTGGATTTTCCCGCATTATACGACCCAAAGACGACTATCTTCAGCTTTCCTCCTGCCATTGGTGAAACTATTCACTCCAGGGTTTTTTTACCGTTTCGATATGCGGATGAACTCAGAATTTGAAACCTTTCCGGGAAAAGAGTCTCATTGATGAGTTAAATTTGTCAAATGGAGGCGTAGCAACTTTATTTTTCAACCGTTTCGCCAATGGACATTGTGCGGAAAATTCACATAAACTCCTTCAGTTGAGCGGTGCAACCAGTATAAGATACATATGACCGACATGAAGGGATCACTCCCGGGATCACGCGTCTTGATGGAGACGAGCCTCGGCACTATCGAGATTGAGCTTTTTGAAGACATGCCCGTCACCGCGGGAAATTTTGCCTCACTTGTCCAGAAAGGGTTCTATGACGGGGTCATTTTCCACCGGATCATCGACGGGTTCATGATTCAGGGTGGGGACCCCACCGGGACCGGCAGAGGCGGTCCCGGGTACACCATCCGGGATGAATTCAGACCGGGCAGGAAGAATGAAAGGGGAACCCTCTCCATGGCCAACGCCGGCCCGAATACGGGAGGGAGCCAGTTTTTCATCAACCTGGTGAACAATCACTATCTCGACTCCAAACACCCCGTCTTCGCCCGTGTAGTGGGGGGAATGGACGTGGTGGACAGGATCGCCAAGGTGAAGACCGACAGGAACGATCGACCAGTCCAGGCAGTCACCATCATGCGGGCAACACTTGCGTGAAATCCAGGCTCTGACCTGGAACCCTCTCTTTTTCCCACGTTCGGAGATGAGTCTTTTTAGGGTTCGCAGAATGCGGATATTTGCTGGAGATGGAGACGTCCTCTTTCAATGTATCCTTTAGATCCGATGAAAATCCGGGCATCAGGAGCAAATCGGATAGGAGCATTCCTGGAAAATGATTGCTTTTTTTGGTGAAATCGTAGATAAAAAAAAATCTTACATTTTCCTTCATGACACATATAAAAAATGCCTCCTCGCTGTTTCATATTGGTCAAATGGCACCTTCGTTCTTTATGGCGACGGTGAATAGTCACTGATCCGCCGCCGTGTTTCGTGTGTAGTACAAGGTTTCAGGATAACCCTCCCATCAAGGAAAATCCATTGGCAGCCGAAGTGCTGCCTCAGTTTCGAAAGGTGGAACCTTCGCGGCAATTTCGGGGGCGGCGGCATGCATCACAGATGGGGGTATGGGGGCAAACAGCCCTCAAAAAATGTATTCGGTTCATCAATCCTACCCTCACCAGATAGCGAAGAGCTAAAAAAATGAAAATTGCAAATGCGATCTTCTTATTCCCACTTTGTATTCCTGTACAGGGGCCTATCCGTTGTGCAAATGAAAATCGCAAAATGCGATTTTCATAAAAAAAGATTCA
>JALOPW010000015.1 GCA_025453675.1 Methanolinea sp. | reverse complement strand
TGGAATGTAACCAACTGTTACAGGATACCGATATTGAATCCAATTGCTGGTTGAATTGGTTATATGGAGTGTAAATGGATAATTCAACTGATTTTCCAGTCCATATGCATCATCCATGACATCAATGGTATACCAGACATTATTCTGTATATTTTTCACGATTGGCAGATCAGAAAAAACTGGATTGTTATTTTTAATAAGGGTCATTGTGATATACGGACTTGAATTGGATGTTGATGAAAGGCTGGTATTGACTTTAGATGCCCATTGATTTAAGGAGTTTGTTATCCATAGATCGATTTCTCCCCATTTTGCGACATTATTAGGATCATAAGTGGAAGTGGGAACAGTCCCAACGGGACTGGGCATAACTGCACTTGACGCACTGATCCTGGTTATATTTAGCAATATAGTCCAATTACCAGAAGTAGGCGTAAGTAGTTACACCCCCACCCTTTGAAATATTTGTGGACATGACCTGTAGATAGATATGGTCAGGATCGAAATACACCGGGTTCAAATTCGGCATCTGCGATCCCGGAAATCCCTGTACCAGGGCATCTACACTGAGAGTGATACTCTCCCCCCTCCCGTTCACCACCATCGTCCCGCTCGACGGGTAAGGCTGGAACAATGGTATCACGAAGGAACCCTGTGTCAGGCCGGTGAGGGTTCCAAGGGTAAAGGTCCTGGAGATGGGAACATTGGGCTGGTCGTTGATCCAGAGTGAGTCTATACTGGTCTTGTAGCCGAGAAACTGGTCATTGATCCCGGCCATTTGCCGTATCTCAACCTCCCTCCCCTGTGCAGGGACCACGTAGGTGAGGTAGAGCGAGGCGAGAGCGGCAATGAGTGCGAGTATCAGGATAAACCCGATAACCTCGGAAAGTGCCTCCTCGCGGGGTCTGGATGGCATGGAGATGATGGATTATTTGTCGTGGGTAATTATATAAAGGTATCAAACCGGTCAAGTCGAAAAAAGGAATGAATTTCACGAAGGAAAGGTGTCGAGCCTCTTATTCTCTCTTATCAGGATCGGTCGCTTCTCTTCCCATCCCTCTCGATCCACATCATCGGTGACGACTTCTGGAGGAATCCCGAGATGAACGGCGCAAACTCCTCCCGGTAGCACTCGATGCCCCGGCTTACGAGGTGGGAGACCTCGAGCGACTGCTTCACGTGCTTCCCGAGCGCCACCTGGAGCACCTGCTCCGACCGGAGCAGGTCTACTGCCCGGGTATAGGGCCTGCGAATTTCCACCACATAGATCCCCTCCTCGATGAAGGGCCCGGAGAAGAAACCCCGTTCATCTGCCTCCAGGTACTTGGTGGTGAACTTCGCGGCATTGACCCGGTTCCAGACCGGGGGGCCGGCATGACGCTTCACCGCGGGGAGCTCCTCCACCAGGAGCTCAAAGAGGAGCATGGACTGCTCCTCGTGCATCTCGCAGTCGGCCCTGTTCACGAGAAAGCCGTGCCGGTCAAGCATGGCCCGGAGGGCATCAAGGCTTTTCCGGAGTTGCGGGACCACGATGTCCTCGATGTATGGGGGGGTGGAGAGGGTGATGGCGTAGAGGAACGTCTCCCTTCTCGCCAGGAGATCGGCCGCCTCGTCGATGGTGAGCACCGGGCGGGGAGGTGGGAAAAAAAACGCCCTCGAGGGGTGTTCCAGGTACCCGCGGGCGAGCTCGATGAACTCGCACATCCGGGTGAGGGAGACCGAGGCCGAGACATTTCTTGCGGGGTCCACAGGGTCCACCATCACTAGTGGCTCGGTGAACTCTTTGGCACTGTGTCCCTCGGGGTCCAGGATCACTCCCGGTCGCCATTGGGCCGCAGCCTCGAGGAGCGGCAGAAAACCTCCGTAGTGGAGGACCAGGAGCTCGCAGAGGTATCCTGCAAACCCCTCCGTCATCTGGTCGGACCCGTAAATCCCTCCGGCCTTTGCGAACTGCTTGAGGAGAAGGACATCGTCCACGAACGGCTGGATCCTCTCCCTTATGTAGATGGTGTGGAAGGGGGTGCGGTCCACCGCGCTCTGGATTCGGGCGGCGGACTCGACCCTGTAACAGGGGACAAGGTCCACGGAAAGGTCGTCGATCCGGGCATTGATGTAGGGGTGCTCGGCGTACTTCTCCCGGAAACCGGCAGCCTCGGCCGCGGCGATCTCCCGGGCGAGTGCGAGTCCCTGTGACTCAAGATCCTCTCTTGAGAGGGACGGGTCAAAGAGGAGGAAGATGTCCAGGTCCTGGTCGCCGTGGATCCAGGTCCCCCGTGCGACCGATCCCACCATCATGGCAGACGCCCTGCCCGTGGATTCCACCCGTGAGAGGATCCTCTCCGCCACCTCGTGGATGAGGCGGGTTTCTGCGGCAGTGGGCCTGATTACCGCGAGCACCTCCTCTTCAAGAGGTGTCCTGGTCAAAAGAGCACTTCCTTTACGTCCTGGTAGAGCGGTCCCCGCGGGGTCAGGACGCTCTTTTTCAAGGTAAATCCCCGAACCATTCCCCCTCCGAGATCCCTGTCCCGGAAAGGCCTGATGCATTCCAGGAGATCAGGGTGGAACTCTTTTACCCTGGCCACCGTCGCATGGGGACGGAACGCGCGGTCCTCTCTCCTGATCCCGAGAGGAGCAAGCAGGTCCTCGATCTGGGTATGCAGGAGGCCGCACCTCCCTCCATCGTCCACGTGTGCCCAGATGACGCGGGGTTGCCTTGAATTGTTCCCTCCTATCCCCTTCACCTGGAGCGGGAAAGGGACCCCCTCCACCTTTCCGAGCACCTCCGCAATCTGCCCCGTTGCGGACTCCGGGGTATCGCCAATGAACTTGAGGGTGATATGGATGATTGCCGGATCTACCAGGGTGAGCCTGGCACTGCTCTTCCTCAAGGAGTCCTGTATGCCGCCGAGCCCCCCCTTCACCTCGGCGGGAAGTTCCACTGCCACAAAGAGCCTGTCCATCAGCACACTTCCCGCGCCGGCTCACATTCTTGGACCGTCTGGTGGTTCATAATCTATCCCGGTTTTAATGTGTCTTTTCCCTGAAAATTCTTATTTCTGCTGTTACAATTACGATCAGATCAACAAATATTTTTTCACGGAAGAGCTATCATTGATTCAGCTGATTATCGGGGGGACGCATTTGAGCACAACCAACGACCTAATTGTATATACACTGGAATTCTGTCCGAACTGCGATACCCTGAAGCACTACCTCAGGCAGAAGGCCATGCCATTCCAGGAGCGGGATCTTTCCACCGCAGAATCGCTCACAGAACTGCGTATCAACGGCATTTTCGTCACCGAGGCCCCGGTCCTCCAGCAGGCCGCCAGGTTTCTCACCTCTGCCGATATGTTCGCTGCGGGTGCACTCCAGGAAGAGAAGGTCCTCCATTTTCTCGAGGGTACATAATGCCCACCCGGGATACGCGCCAGTCCACTCTTGATGGGATATTCATCCCCAGCATGCCCCCTGTCAGGACCTCGGACGGGCATATCCTGGAGTGGGACCGGCAAAGGATTGTGCGCCAGATTGTGGAGGAGACGAAGCTCGTCTCCACGTTCTACGGGTACGAGAGCGCGTCAGAGGAGGTGGCCCAGGAGATCGCAAAGCTTGTGGAGGAGAGGATCAAGTCCATGGAGCTTCGCACCCTGAGCGGACCCCTCATCCGGGAGATCATGAACATCACCCTCCTGGAGAGGGGGATGGTGCAATACCGGAATGTCTGCACCAGGGTGGGGACACCGGTCTTTGATGCGCACCTGATCGATGTCGGCCGGGGATTCGAGGCCAAGGACAATGCCAACCTCCAGGAGAATGCAGAGACCTCCCATAAAAAGAAGGCTGACAAGATCAGCAAAGAGCAATACCTTCTGCAACTGCCCCCCCACCTTGCGGACCACCACCTCTCCGGGGACATTCACATCCACGATCTGGAATACTTTGGAACAAGACCTTTTTGCCAGGATTGGGACCTCCGCTACTTCTTTTACTACGGCCTGATGCCTGATGGGAACGGCACCAAGGCATCGGTGGCAGGGCCTGCCAGGAGGGCGGAGGTGGCAGTGCTGCACGCGGTCAAGGCGCTGGGGAGCGCCCAGACCAATTTCGCCGGTGGGCAGGGGTATTACAACTTCCTCACGTTCCTTTCTCCCTACTTCGAGGGGATGGACTACGGGGAGATCAAGCAGCTCATGCAGATGTTTGTCTACGAGATGACCCAGATGATGGTGGCCCGCGGGGGGCAGCTCGTGTTCTCATCGGTGCAGCTCAGCCCAGGGGTGCCATCCCTCTGGAAAGACAAGCCCTGCGTGTTCCGGGGGAAGGTATGGGACGGGGCGTCCGGGCCCCGGCGCACCTATGGCGAGCTGGAACGTGAGGTGCGGCTCCTCTTCAAGGCGCTGATGGAGGTTATGATGGAGGGAGATGCCTGGGGAAAACCTTTCAGCTTCCCGAAACCGGAGATCAGCATCGAGCCTGAGTTTTTAAAAGAGGACCAGGCCTTCAACGATGCGCACCCGGACCTTCCCACCTACCAGGACCTCTACCTCCTCACATTCGAGCTGGCCTCGAAGTTCGGTACTCCCTATTACGACAACCAGATACCTGCCTATAGGGGTGCCGGCAAGGGAATCTCCTGCTACCAGTGCTGTGCCTACCAGTTCTCAGCAGTTGCAGACCAGGATTCCGAGTTCGACGAAAAACTATACTTCAAGGATGGCAAGCACTTCTCCATGGGGTCCTGGCAGGTGGTCTCCCTCAACTGCCCGCGTGCTGCATACAGGGCCGAAGGGGACAACGAACGGCTCTTTGCCGAGCTCCGGGCACTCATGGACATGTGCGTGGAGGTCTTCAGAATCAAGAGGCGGTGGCTTGAGACCATCCGGTCCCAGGGGAGGATGCCGTTTGCCATGCAGCGGCCGCGAGACCCCGCTACCGGGGAGCGGGGATCGGTTGCCGTTGACCTGGACGGGCTAGTATATACCATCGGGGTGGTGGGGGTGAACGAGATGGTCCAGCACCATATCGGGTCCCAACTGCACGAGTCGAAGGAGGCCTTCACCCTGGCAGTGCTTGCGATGACCAAGATGGAGCTCTACACCCGCGAGCTCTCAAAACGTCACCACATGACCATTGCGCTTGCCCGGACCCCGGCAGAGACCACCGGGCAGCGTTTTTCGGTCGCCGATCTCCTCAACAAGGAGTACCGCGACGGGGCCATGAAAGTGATAAAAGGGAACCTTGAAAAAGCCCTCCCCGAGCTCGGCACCACCAGGGATCTCCCCATCTACTACACCAACGGGACCCACGTCGCCCCGGGGGCCAATGTGACCATGGCACAAAGGATGGCCATCGAACATGTCTTCTTTCCCATCGTCGACGGTGGAAATATCTTCCACATCTGGCTCGGCGAGTCGAGGCCTGACCCGCGAGGCCTGATGGAGATGGCCATGAACCTCTGCAAAACCACCCAGATAGGGTACTTTGCCTTCACCCGCGATCTCACCGTGTCCCTCCACCAGTTCAAGGAGTTACGTGAAGACAAGAACCGGATCTCGGAGTGGGTGTCCAGCGCGGGAAGGATTCAGGCGTAAATTCTTTTTTTTCTCTGCGCACATTGGATCAGAAGGGAATTTGAATGAAACGCACATCAGACTGTCGGGTCACAAGCCCCCACTGATGAAAACCGCGGATGTGGTTTTTATACCAAAAAGAGGGTCCACCGGTCTCTTACCCGCTCCCAATGCCAGCACTTGCTGCATTCACCGGCTTCTTCTTCAGGATAATATCGATCACGCCGTGACGGACCTGGTAGAAGCTGTGGATCACATCCACGCGGCATGGGAGCTGCACCTTGGTCCTTCTCTCGTTTACCACGATATGCAGGGAATCCGGGGTAATATCCGCATACGGTGCTGATTGCAGGTTGACCGGGAGCCTTGCAGTCACAAAGACCCGGTCGGGCGCATCGATCACCTCGAAGCTGATCTCCTCCTCCTCCTGTTGGCCGGTATTGAAGAGAAAGGGGGGTGGATTTGGTCCGTTTCCTGTGATAATGGTGCAGCCTATGATATGAGGGGTCTCATCCTGGGGCATGTTCTTCAGCAGGTCCTCCACCATCCTCGCGAGGTTCCTGATGAACTCATCGTAGGGATTCTCTCTACTGGGCATGAGCATCACAGAGACGGTAGGTCTCCCCTTCCCGCTCGACAATCTGTTTCTTCCGCAGCCTCTCAAGACTATCGGATACGGCATCTCTTGGAGCCTCCACGAGCTCGGAGAGCTCCTGGAGCGTGAGGCTGCAATGCGCCAGGCTGATGAGGAGATCTATCTGTGTCTCATTCTCCAGCACGTCATGGCCAAAAGAGATAATCTCCTTGATCTGCTGGTCGATATCCTTCTCCAGGTTCTTCAGGCTCTCTGCCATCTCTTCCCTTGACTCCACCATCTTCTGGAGGCGGGCGAGTGAGGAGCGGAGCCGGTGGGAATTGTCCCTCATCACCAGGGTGATCTGCTCCTGCCGGAGCAGCCTGACCATCACATCGATATCATTTGCGAGAAAGTAGTACTTCCGCCGCCGTTCGTCCAGGCGAAAAGAGAGGATCTCCTCGCGTTCCATTAGCTGGAGGTGCTCTATTACCGCTTTTGGGGAGAGCACCAGGCGGTCGGATATCTCGGTGACGAAGCACGGTTTCTGCCTGAGCAGCTCGATGATCCGACGCCTGTTCCGGTTTCCCAAAATATCGAGGATTCTGGCGACCTCTACCTGATCCAGCATTGATTACTTTATGTTAGTCTTTGCTGTATATATAATTTAGTGGTTTGGCCCCTCATAACGCCGCAAAAAAAACAGTATTTTTCAGATCGAAAGAGGATAGGATGTTCAATCCGAGATCCGGTAATTGGGAGCCTCGTCGGTGATCATGATATTGTGGGGGTGGCTCTCAGTATGCCCTGCAGCGGTGATGCACACAAACCTTGTCTTCTCATGCATCTCCTTGATAGTCCGGGACCCCGTGTATCCCATGGCGGATTTCAGGCCTCCGACAAGCTGGTAGACCACGTCGGAGACAGTGCCGACATATGGTGTCACTCCTTCTACTCCTTCAGGGACAAACTTGGTCTTCCCGATCTCCTTCTTCTGGAAGTAGCGGTCGCTCGAGATCCCGCCGCTCATCACGCCGAGCGATCCCATGCCTCGGTACTGCTTGTAACGACGTCCTTTCATGGTGATCACCCTCCCCGGCGACTCATCGGTACCCGCAAAGAGGCTCCCGATCATCACGCAGTCTGCACCAGCAGCGATTGCCTTGGCCACATCACCACTGTAGCGAATACCTCCGTCTGCGATGACCGGGATACCGGTCCCCCGTGTCACATCCGCAACGTTCGCGATCGCGGTGATCTGGGGTACGCCCACCCCGGCAACGATCCTTGTGGTGCAGATGGATCCCGGGCCGATGCCCACTTTCAACCCGTCGACGGTATCGATGAGGTCCTGGGCCGCCTCCCTGGTGGCTATATTCCCGGCCACCACGTCCGCCTTCACACTTCCCTTGATATCCCGGATAGATTTCACGACGTTGAGGTTATGGCCATGGGCGCAGTCAACTATCAGGGCATCGACCCCGGCCTCGTCCAGGCGGTTGGCGCGATCGATATCAAAAGGTCCGACCGCTGCTGCGACCCTGAGTTTCTTCTTTGTATCCCGGATGGCATTCGGGTACTGGCGTTTCTCCAGGATGTCCTGCATGGTGATGATCCCTATCAGGTGACCTTCCAAGTCCACTACCGGTAGCCGCTCCACCTTGTTGGTGTACATGATCTCGAGCGCCTGTTCCATCGAGATATCCTCGCTGGCAGTGATGGGTTGCCTGGTCATGATGGCCTGCACGCTCTCGGAGCCCCGGCGGGAGGCTATCGCCCGGACATCTCTCCGGCTGACGATCCCCACGATCTTTCCGTCTTCGAGTACCGGCACCCCCCCGATGCCATGTTCCATCATCAGGCGCTCTACATCCGAAACGCTGGTTCCGGGGTTCACGGAGAGGACATTCCGTTCTATCAGCTCCTCTGCCCGCTTTACCCGGTGCACCTCCTCGATCTCCTGTTCGGGGGACATGTTCCGGTGGATCACCCCTATCCCCCCCTCGCGGGCGAGTGCCATTGCCATCGCAGATTCTGTCACCGTGTCCATGGCAGCACTCACGAGCGGCATGTTCAGGGGGATATTGCGGGAGAACCGGCTTTGGATATCTGCTTCATTCGGCTCTATCAGGGAGGGGGCAGGAATGAGGAGGACGTCGTCGAAGGTCAGGGCCAGGGGGGCTTCAAGCTTCTCCCGGAACATGGTTAATGCACCATCCTGACCAGCCGGTCCACCAGTTCTTCCTGGATGCCGCAATTTCGGTCTCCCCCGCAGACCATCCCCCGGACACCGATGATATCGGGACCAATCCTCTTGAGGGCAGGGATATCTTCAAACTTGAGGGAACCGGCGATGGCAGTCTTCAACCCCCTCTCCTGGTTCGTGGTGCAAAACTCCACAAGCGACTCTTCGTTCATGAATTCAAACGTGCTTCGTCCGTCCTTTATCCCCGTGTCCACCATCGCCACATCAGCTCCTGCCTCCGCGGCCAGTGGTGACATGGAGAAAGGCGAGATGCTTCCCAGCCGCCGGTAATCCGAGTAGCTGGCAATCACCACTTTCTTCTCGGGGAACTCTTCCTTGACGGCTCTGACCACTGCCTGGATCAGCTCCCTGGCCCTCCCCGATCCATCGAACATCAGCCCCACCTTCACAAAGTCAGCCCCTGCGCATGCAGCCCCATATGCGGCCATGGCCGCTCCACCCGGGCGAAAATCGAAATCCCCGATAGCGGCACTGACTGGTTTTACAGAAATGCCCTTGATGCTCCGCACCACCCAGGGGAAATTTGCTCCCAGAGATCCTTCGGACGGTTTCTTCACGTCCACGATATCAGCGGCAAGAGAACGTCTGGCATCCTCAATGTCCCTCGGGCTGACCAATAATTGCATAGGATTTAATGATCCTGCTGGCTAATAGTGATTGCGCTATAGCATGGATTTGATTTTGGCCGTGGATTTGAAGGCCGGGCAGGTGGTGCATGGATCATCAGGGAACCGGGACACCTACCGCCCGCTCACATGGGGCCTCTCGCCAACTGCAGACCCTGAAGGATACCTCAGAGCCCTCTCCCCCAGGCACCTCTATATCGCCGATCTGGACCGGATCATGGGGATCGGGGACCACCGGGCCGAGGCTATCGCCTGCAGTGCCCTGGTGAGCACCTGTTATCTGGACAGGGGCTGCCATGGCCCGGCCGACTACCTCAACCAGCGGGGCATCACAGACATTGCCGCGACCGAGACCACACAGGCCGACCTCTCTTCCTACCCGGGAGGATATGTGAGTCTGGACGTGCGCAACGGGCGCGTCATCCCCTCGGGTGAGGAACCCCTTATCCTCCTTAAAAAAGCCCGGCAATGGAGTTTTCAGGGGGCTATTCTTCTCAACGTAGGGGCGGTGGGTACGGGCGGGGGGTTTCTCTCCCCCTCTCTTGCTGGCTTCCGCGAGGTATATGAGAAGCCACTCCTGTATGGGGGAGGAGTAGGCAGTCCAGATGACCTGGACAGGCTTGCAGAACTGGGATTTGACGGTGCAATCGTGGCTACCGCTCTCCACCGGGGTGCCATACCACTGGAAAACGTCCGGAGGGGCAGATGGTCCTGATAACCCTGGAGGGGATTGACGGCAGCGGCAAGAGTACCCTCTTTGCCTCCCTCAAGCACACGCTTTCAGATCTCAGGCCGGTCTTTACCAGGGAGCCCGGGTCCACCTGGATCGGGGAACAGGTGCGAAGAGCCATTGCCGAGGAGGTTGACCCCGTGACTGAGGCTCTCCTCTTTGCCGCGGATCACGCCGCCCATCTGGAGACGGTGATACGACCTGCGCTCGCGAGAGGCGCTCCTGTCATCTCCGACCGGTACACTGACAGCAGATACGCCTACCAGTGGGCAACACTTGAGGGGATACTCCCCGATCCGCTGGCCTGGCTGCGGGCTGTGCATGATGGATGGACCATTCCCCCAGACCATACCCTTCTCCTCGTCCTCCCTGTGGAAGTGGCGCTATCGCGAAAAATAAAGGCTGGAAAAAAAGAACACTTCGAGGAAGCACCCCTTCTGGCCCGGGTCCAGGAACACTACCTGCACCTGGCCGGAGAAGATCCCTCACGCTTCGTGGTTATGGATGCAGAGAAGGGAGAGGAGGAGCTTGCCTCCTTTGCAGAACATGTGATCAGGGAGTGGTGTGAATCGTCACGATCACGTCGTCGACGGTGAGCACATCCACCTGCTCCCCTGCCTCAAGGTAGCGGTACTGGAGGAAGAACGCACCCTCCGGCACCGCAATCTCCATCCCCCCCAGGTCAATAGTTGAAGGCGGGTTCTCCTGAAGGGCAGGGGGAAGGGCCTTTGCAGCCTTCATGAACGCGCCTGCCTCCTTCCTGAGTCTCGGCCCTATGATCGCCATGTTGAACTGCAGTTCTCCCGGGACTCTCTCAAGGTGAGGGGGTTCTCTGTGCCATTTCAGCGGGGCATTCAAGGCTCTTGCGGCGTCCCCGCTCTCATCAGTGATGGGGGATGAGAAGATTGCCACCCTGCCCAGCGGGGCATTGAGGGCCATGCCTTTCTCGTGTTTATACCTGCGCAGTTCTGCCACGATTCTGACCAGCAGGTCGCCATTCGCCCGGACCTCGGAGTCCTCAGTGAAAGCCTTCGGCCATCCGCTCGCATGTACGCTCCCCTGGTCAAGATACGAGTAACACTCCTCGGCAAAATAGGGGGTGAACGGGGCCATCAGGCGGCAGAGGGTGTCAAGTGCAGCATGCAATGCGCAGCAGGCCCCGTCACGGCTGGTGTCATGTGCATAGAGCCGCCCCTTGACGAGTTCGATATAATTGTCTGCGAGCACGTCCCAGGAGAATTCCCTGATCGATTTCAGGGCCCGATCAAACTGGCAGGCCTCCATGGCGGCGGTCACCTCCCGCACCGTATCGGAGAGGCGGGCCATCAGCCAGCGGTCCGCGAGTGCGGTCACCGGCGCTTCACGGGAATATTCCTGGCGCTCAAGCTGGAGATGAACGAAACGGGCAATGTTCCAGAGCTTGGTCTGGAAGCGGGATGCGGCAACGACATCGTTCCAGTTGAACATGATGTCTGACCCTGTGGCAGCACCGGCGGCTGCCCACTGGCGCAGCGCATCAGCCCCGTACTTCTCGATGATCTCCTCGGGGGAGATGATATTTCCACGGCTCTTGCTCATCTTGTAGCCGTCCTCCCCGAGCACCATGCCGTTGATAAGGATCTGGTCCCATGGCCGCGAGCCGGTGAGGGCCACAGACCGGAGGATAGTATAGAATGCCCAGGTGCGGATGATGTCGTGTCCCTGGGGCCGGAGTTCGGCCGGGAAGAGCGGGGGAATGGATCCCCCGTCCCAGCCTGTGACATTCAGGACTGATATGGATGAGTCCATCCAGGTATCCAGGACATCCTCCTCCCCGGAAAAGTCCCGTGAACCACAACGGGGACAGGGGTGATCAGGCCGGTCAGTGGTGGGATCGATGGGGAGGTCTTCTTCTGCAGGCAGCACTATCTCCCCGCAGGAGGTGCAGAACCAGACAGGGATAGGGGTGGCGAAGATGCGCTGCCGGGATATGCACCAGTCCCACTCCATCTGCTCCACCCAGTTCTCCATACGCAGGAACATATGCTCGGGATTCCAGGTGATCTCCTTTGCGGCCTCCATGATGGCGGAAGGGGTGATCTTCACGAACCACTGCCGCTCGCTCATGATCTCGATAGGGGTCTTGCACCTCCAGCAGGTTCCCACCCGTTGCTCGAGGAGTTCCTGGCGGGTGAGGATCTGCTCCCTTTTCATGTCGTCGAGGATGGCGTTCCGGCACGCGGAGGTCTTCATCCCTGTATATTTCCCGGCGATTCCGGTCATACGACCCTGCCGGTCGATTGCTTTCCGGAGGTCCAGGTTGTGCTGCTTCCACCAGTGCACGTCCTGCTTGTCCCCGAATGTGCAGATCATCACCGCACCGGACCCGAACGCAGGGTCAACTGCCTGGTCAGTGATGAGGGGGACGGAATAGCCGAAGAGTGGGACGGTGAGGCTCCTGCCCCTCATGCCCAGGTAACGGTCGTCATCGGGATGGACGGCCACCGCGACGCATGCTGCCAGCAGCTCGGGCCGGGTGGTGGCGATCTCCAGGCCATCGAAGTCGAAGTAATTGAGGGTGGTATCCCGTGGCTCATACGCCACCTCAGCAAAGGCGATGGCGGTCTCACACCTGGTACAGAAGTTCACCGGGTGCTCACTCTGGTATATATAGCCGCCCTGCAGCATCTTCAAAAAAGAGAGCTGGGTCTTTCCATAGTAGGCAGGGAGCATGGTGATGTACTCATGGCTCCAGTCGACAGAGAAGGCCATGCGGCGAAGGGTACGACGCATCTTCTCGATATTGGAGAGTGTCAGATCCCGGCACATCCTGCGGAACTCTTCTCTTGGGACATCGTTCTTGGTGATGCCGTGGATCTCCTCCACCTTCACCTCTGTCGGCAGGCCGTGGCAATCCCAGCCCTGGGGGAACATGACGTTATAATTCCTCATCCTCCGGTACCGGGCGATAAAATCGATATAGCACCAGTTGAAGGCATTCCCGATATGAAAAGTGCCGGTGGGATAGGGAGGCGGGGTGTCGATGATGTACTTTGGCTTTGTGGATGCCGGGTCAAAGTAATGGTCTTCGTCGCGCCAGACGCTCTGCCAGCGCCGTTCCACCTCCGAAAACTCGTAATTCTTGGGGAGATCCAAAGACGGCGACATTTTTTATATATGGGTGTTCGCAGCAGATATACCTAATCGAATGCAAATACTGCCTCGCTGACCGGGATCGGCAGAACGCGGCAGAGATGGGGATCGGTCGGAGAATGAAGACCCTCATCCCCTGACAAAAGCTCTTATCCCCCCGGGACTAACAAAAAAAGGATGATGAACAGACTGGGGGAGCGTCTCGCCGCAGTTCTGGTGCTCTCTTTCATCCTCATCGCACCGATTGTCCAGCCACCGTGGTTCCTGGCCATCATGGTGGTGCTCTGTTCCCTTGTCCTCTATCTCATCAGGAAGACCAGGTTCCTGGCCCTGGCCCTCATCCCCATCGCGCTCCTCTATGGCATCTCCATCCTCCCACTCCTCGTCTTCTCCTGTACTCTCACTATCCTGGTGATGGGGGAGCTGGCATTCCAGGAGACAGAGGAGCGGCTCTACTCCTATATTGCATATATCGCCGCTGCACTGGTGGGCTGCACCCTGGTCATGGCCTACCTTCGTACCTGGGCTCCCCTCGTCGTGCTCTTCGGGGTGGTGGTCGCGGTTCTCCTGAAAGCCATCCTCAAAGAGCGGGAGGATGCCCTGATGATCGAAGCGCTTGGAATTGCGATGACCATGTTCCTGATCGATGAGCTGAATTACCATGCAGAAATAGCCCTGATTGCCATCGCGGTGGCCATCGCCTTCTCTTTTGGGTACTTCTCCTACCGGACAAAAACTGCGGACGTGAGCGGGCTCTTCTCTGGTGCATTGATAGGAATAATCCTGATCATCTTTGCCGATATCCGCTGGTTCCTGGTGGTCCTGGCGTTTTTCATCCTGGGATCGGCCAGTACCAGGTATAAATACGAGTATAAACTGCATATGGGGGTGGAGCAGATTCACGGAGGGGCCAGAGGATACCTGAACGTGTTTGCGAATGGGAGCGTCTGTGCCGCATCCGCAGTGCTCTGGGGGGTGACA
The DNA here is from genome assembly GCA_025453675.1 of Methanolinea sp. GTDB lineage: Archaea > Halobacteriota > Methanomicrobia > Methanomicrobiales > Methanospirillaceae > Methanolinea_A. The sequence continues at coordinate 32,670 of JALOPW010000015.1, read as the reverse complement.
GGCTCACCGGTCTTCCTGGCGCTGTTCGTGGGGAGTGTTGCCACCGCTGCCGGGGACACCATGGCAAGCGAGATCGGGGTGACGGGCGGGAAGCCATTTATGATCACCACCTTCGAGCGTGTTCCGGCCGGGACCAATGGCGGAGTCACGCTCACGGGCGAGGTTGTGGCAACCATTGGCGCACTCATCGTCTCCCTGCTCGCCTATCTGCTGGGAATCATTGACCTCCCCACCGCAATGGTCTGCACCCTGGCGGGGTTCATCGGCACCAACATCGACAGCCTGGTGGGAGCCCTGATGGAGAACCCCGGGATGGTAGGAAACGCCGGGACGAATTTCCTGGCAACACTGGGTGGAGGAGTGTGTGCGGTAGCGCTCTCCTATATGATTTGGTAGGGCGGGAGAATTTTCACAGGCATTCCACCATATAAGGTATCAGCGTGAAGCGGCCGCGGGTTGACCGGGGTTCGAAGGTGCGGAGCACCTCGTGGAGAGATGGGTGGCAGGGTATGTGCGGTAGCGCCCTTTTGCGCTGATCTCCCGGTCGGGATTTCAGGTGCAGGGTCAGAGTGTATATTGCAGGGAGAATGCAATGGTATACAAGGAAGGGTGAAGGGAGATGGAGAGGATCGAGGAGTTCCATTGTCCGGTGTGCGGCGTTGAGACTGAGCATCAGGTGGTGGCCATTGGGAGAAATCCCCTGGCCAGGTGCATCGAATGCGGGAGCGTGCACCCCTTTTCAGCAGCGAAGGAGAAGAAACCCGTCCAGGTGAAAGCCATCGTGAGCGTAGAAGGGATATCCAGGGTATGCCAGGTCGAGATGGAGCCAGGGGAGCCCTGCCGCCTTGGGGACCATCTCGTGGCCGAGTGCGGCGAAGAGTATATCGGTGTGGAGGTGACATCCATCGAGCGGGGGGAGTCAAGGGTAAAAAAAGCGACGAGCACCGAAATCACCACCCTCTGGACCAGGAAGGTCGAGGAGGTGGCGGTGCGAATCGCCCTTCACACCGGACGGACTACTGCCTCCCTGCTGATACAGGTGCAGGGGGAGGAACCGTTCGTGGTCGGGGAGGTCTACAAGGCTGGCCAAAGGAGAATCCGGGTCTCGCGGATAAAAGTGCGGGGCGGTGGGATCCTCTGGAGAGAAGGTGCAAAGGCAGAGGCCCGGCAGATCAAGAGGATCTTTGCCTACCCGCTATAGGTGGCGGCGGATGGACTCTTCCAGTTGTTCCTGGTGAACCAGGCCTTCAAAACGTTCCACTTCAACTCCATCCCTGAACACCAGGATGGTGGGAGTGACGGAAAGGCGGTGGTCTTTTATTGACGCCTTTTCTTTGAGGGGATTGATTGATTCAACCCTGATACCGCAGTTTTTTTCAACCTCTGCAATTATTGGTTCCTGTTCGTGGCAGGCCATGCAGCCCTCCTGGAAGAAATACACCACTCGTAATGCCATGCAGAAAAAGATGGAGGGGAATTATAAAAAAGCTCCGTTATTTCAGGCCTTGGTGACCTGTATAAGAGAGATCTCCGCCACGGGGTAGGCATAGTTGACCCTTACACCCTCGGTCGTCTTCCCGGTGACGTACCCCGTGCGGATCACGTAGCTGGGAGTCACGTTCTCTTCGAGGGATATTGTCGGATTCTCGGCAAAGGCCAGCACTATCTGTTGGCCCGTGGTGGCGGTGGAGTAGTTGCCCCCAATGCCATCGAACTCTTCTGCGGTCATATCCCGCTCAAATCCCTGGATGGCGGGGAAATATATCTTGCGGGTTTCTCCCTGCTTCATCCCTTGCAGTTCTCTGGAAATAGTGTCCCATTCAGGTGAGAAAAGGGCATATTTTGCCTCCCCGTAATAATAATTGTAGACCGGGACAGGGATGAGCTCGTTCTGACTGGTCCCGTTGACCCGCATGGCAAACTGTCCGCAGAGCCATATCATGTCCCCGGCATCGAACGTGGTGTTGAAGGTACGGTGACTGGTGGTCAGAACCGGGCGGTCCATGCCGTCATACAGGGTCACACCTACGACTGCGCCATCACCACTGGTGGCCGGGTTCAGGTGCATAAGCCAGCCCATCCCGAGCGAGCTCACCACCATGATCACCGCAAAACCCACTCCGATGATGATGATGCCAATCTTCTTGGCAGTCCAGCGTGATGCGGGTTTCTTCTTTCCCTTTCCTTTTTCTCGAGCGTTCATTCTATCTAGATTGGTTTTTCAGAAAATAAACGTTACAGACTGGTGGTATAAGGCGCAGATGGGAGAGAGGTGCCCACAATATTTATTAGTTATAGCTCCTCACATAAAGTTAGTCCATCGGCGAACGCCGCTGGCAAAGGGAAGGAGGTTTCCTATGGTATATAGAAGGAGATACCCATTTGGCTGGATGATGCGCGACTTCGAGGATATGATGGCGGAGATGGAGAACCGGTTCATGGGAGCCGGGGGGCGTCTCCTCCCGCCCGGCGGAGTGGCGGACCGGATGCTCCCCGCGATTCGGGGGGAGTTCCGGGTGGATGTCAGGGAGCATGATGACGAAGTCATGATTGTGGCGGATCTCCCTGGAATGGACAAGGACGATGTCAACATCTCCCTGGTGAATCCCAATACCCTGGAGATATCCTGCGAAAGGAAGATGGAAAAAGAGGAGAAGGATGAAGGGTATTATGTCAGGGAGAGGATGTACGGATCCCAGGCCCGCCTGGTTGCCCTTCCCCACGACGTCACTGAAAAGGGAGCCACTGCCAGTTTCAAGAACGGGGTCCTGGAGATACGCATGAAAAAATCCAAAGAAGAGCGGGGAAGCCGCATTAAAATCGAATAATATCTCTCTTTTTCCGATGGTTTTTAGTCTTTACACCCTGAAATGAGATACGATGGATAAGAAGAAGGTCAGGGACTACATGACCTACGACGTGGTCACTGTCGACGTACAGGGGACCGTCAGGGAGGTCATGGAGAAGATCCAGAAGACCGGCCATGACGGGTTCCCTGTCGTTTCGGGAAATGAGGTGGTGGGGTACGTGGCAGCCAGGGACCTTCTCTTCCAGCCCACGTCCACCCCCGTGCAGAAGGTGATGTCCGCACACCTGATCGTGGCCGATCCGGATATGAGTATCAATGATGCGGCCAGGGTCATCTTCCGCTCCGGAATCCAGAAACTCCCTGTCGTGGATGAGCAGAACAGGCTGCTCGGGATCATCTCCAATACCGACGTGATACGCTCCCAGATCGAGCATGTCTCCCCCGAAAAGGTCTTCAACTTCATCACCACGTTAAAGACGCTTCACGGGATCTCCCCTGAACTGAAGAGAGAGGCAGTCCCCATCGACCAGCTCATCCCCACCCAGTCGCGCATCTACGAAGATGAGCTGGAAGGGAGGATATACGAGATAAAAAAAGGGCTCGCAGAACCCCTTATCGTGGTGAGGAGGCCGGGAAAACTGATCCTGGTCGATGGGCACCACAGGGCGATTGCCGCCCGGAAGATGGGCATCAAGACCCTGGATGCCTACGTCATCGAGGTGAACGAGGATATCGAGCTTGGGATGGAGCGGACTGCCCGGGCCATGAACCTGCGGTCGCTCGATGATATCCAGGTCCTCGATTATGCCCGCCACCCCCTGGTGGCCATCACCCACCGGCTGGTGCGGAGGGGCTAGGACCCCTCGCACTTCACCGCATAATCGTCGTTTAAGAGGTGCTCCTTGACCACTGCCCCATCCGGCACCACCACCTCCGGCCAGATCCTGGTCCTTGAGTGCACGACCACCCCGTTCCTGAATACAACCCGGGGCCCGATCACCGTGTCGTTTTCCAGGCTGCAGTCGTCCCCTATCACTGTGTCGTTGTCGATAATGCTCCCCGAAATGGTGCTGTTCCTCCCCACCACCACGCGGTTGTAGAGAGAAGAGGAGAATATCTTGGCCTGGCTCTTTACCAGGCAGTTCTCCCCGATACTGGTATAGGGCCCGATGAGGACGTGGTCCCCGATCGCGGTTCCCGCTCCGATGGCCACCGGGCCAATAAGCCGCGAATTGACACCCATGGAAAAGGAACTCCCGAGTTGCACAGGCCCCTGGATCTGCCCTGCCCGAATCGTCAGGTCCCCGCTGATGCTGGTGTAGGGAATCTCCTGCAGTTTCCAGCGTTCAGCCTGGCGCAGGGATGCCGGATTGCCCACATCGGTCCAGTTGCCCCGGGCGAGCCATGCCCGCAGCACATGGCCGCTCTCCATGAGGTGCGGGAAGAGATCCCTCGCGAAGTCAAATTTCCTCCCGGCAGGGATGGCATCAAAAATATCCGGCCTGCATACGTATATCCCGGTGCTGGCAAGGTTGGAGAAGATCTCACCGGGGGCCGGCTTCTCCTTGAACCGCTTTATCTGGAAGTCCGCATCGATCTCTGCGATTCCGTACTCGCCGGGCTCGTCGATGCTGATAAGCCCGATGGAGACGATGGCGTGGTGCCTTGCATGTTCGCGGTAGAAGTCAAGGAGGTTGAGATCCGTGACATGGTCGCCCCCCACCACCAGGAAGTCCTGATCTTCCAGGTACTTCTGGGCATTCTTCACGCTCCCGGCCGTTCCGAGCTTGACCTTCTCGTGCACGTAACGGATATCTGCCCCATAGAGTGAGCCATCGCCAAGCGCTTCCTCGATGGCCTCCCCCATGTATCCAAGGGTTATCACCACGTCACGAAATCCAAGGTTGGAGAGGTGGGAGACCAGGTGCTGGATTGAAGGGCGGTTCACGATAGGTATGCAGGGTTTGGGGCGCTCGAACGTGAGCGGACGAAGGCGCGTCCCCTCCCCACCGCACATGATGCACACCTTCATACCACAAGGTAGCACTCACAGACGTTTAAACCATCTGGGAGGGGCCTTTGCTCATTCTTCGCGGGCACCCTGATCCGCCGGAATGGCATATTGAAATCTTTTTCTTGTGGAATCGCCACATTCTCAATGGTATCTTGTCATTCCATTCATCTGATAACCCTGACATGGAGAAGAAGAGACTTCAGTTGCGGATCTCCCTCGCAGTGCCCCTGGTCTCATTCGGGGGCCCGGGCCCTGGTATCCTCCTCCAGGAGGCAGGCCTCATCGCTGATAGAGCAGACTTTTCCTGGGGAAGCGTGGCCGGGGCGATAATCCTGGCATACCTCGCCTCTCTCAAGCCCCGCATGGACATCGTCTCCCTGTGTGCACCTGGCCTATGCCCTCCCAATCTTCATCGTGCCACTGGAAACGAAGCCCTCGCTTCTCCCCCAGGCACCCTTTGCCATCAGTATCGCCATCCTGCCGGTAAGGCTCCATCTCCGTTTCAGATCCCCGAAAATCGTTACCAAAGAGGAAGATTCCATGGAAAAATACCTGTATGAGTATATCCGCCGAATGACACCATTCTTCCGGGATATTGACCAGGAGACCGCCCATGATATCGCGTCTGCGGTCCTTTCCTTCAAATTTGGACTGTATGCCAAGACAGTGGCAGATGCCGGGAGAGCCGCATCCAGACTCCCCATGGACGAGGCCGGCAGGGTGCTCGGGAGAGCCCTGCAGATAATAAAGGACCGGGCAATGGCCCTCGAGGAGTCCCGTGTGGGAGAGTTCTCACCAGTAGGTTTCGATGCCCAGGATGTCCCCTTCCTGGCCGTGGCGCTCAAGGCAGAAGAGATCGAGGACCAGGAGTCATTGAAGCTTGACAATGCCCTCCTTCTCCTTTACACGGTCGCCTACCTGCAGTCCCCGGATGACGTGCAGTCACTGGACGAGCACCAGAACTTCGTGCTCCAGATCCTGGAGAGTTACCGGGAGCCCCTCAACCTGAAATAAGGGGCCCCCCCTGTCCGCTTTTCTCTTTCATATCCTCATGGGGATGGCACGGATTCTCTCGCGGGGTCACGCACTATTCAGAAAAAATGGTATCCTTACAGGGAATCCATGCTGATGCTTCCAAATTCCTGCTGGATCTCCCCGATCTCCTTCACACCGAATGCGGTCTGAACCGCGGCAATCTCGAGCTGGGCAGCCACATCGCACATGTAGTCCAGGATATCAACGGAGAGCTCTTTGTGCTGCTTGCTCTTCCGCAGCTGCTCGATGAGGAAGGAGAACTTCTCCGGGGGCTCCATCCGGATCTTGGCCAGGCTCACCACGCACATATAGATGCGGGTAAGGTTCCGGTCGTTACCCGTGATGGTATCGAAGAAATTCCTCAATATCTGGGCCTGATAGACCTCGCCACCCATATTAGTACTCCGGTTACAATTGCCAATATATAAAAGTATCTCACGTTTGAGCGTTCTCCTCTTTCATTTCAGGCAAACGCGGTCATTTCGCGGCACTCACAATTCGGATGATGTCCCCGTCTTTCAGCTCATGGGTATCCTTCACCCGCATGTTGGTTCTGGCGTCGATGGCGTACAGGAATCCCTTTCCGATGTCCGTGTGCACCTGGAAGGCCAGGTCACGCGGGGTGGCGCCCCTCCTCATCAGGAATGCATCGGGGAGGATGCGTCCCTGCGAGTCAGAAAATTTGTGCTCATCTTCGACAGGATAGACCACGATCATCCGGAGGAGATCATACACTGCCCTGTTGATGGCCTGCTGCACCCCGGTCCCACCATTGGCCTTCATCACCTGGGCAATGGTCTGCAGCCCTGCCTTCTGGGCAGGGGAGAGGGAATCCTCCCTGACGATGGAGAACGAAAGATCGCCGGGGTGATACGTGATCAGGCCTCCCGCCACTGCATTCCGGAGAGCAAGTTCTCCGGCTGCAGAGGCAAACGTGAGCCCGGCTGGCCGAAGCTGCTCGACCAGGGGAGCAGGTGCCAGGTCCACCCGGTTCCCGATGGGGAGCATGGGCTTGCTGATATGCACGATCTCCTCGCAGAAACGTGTCAGCCCCGCCGGGTCCGCCCGCATAAGGTCGACCCTGGCGGTCCTCTCCGCGTCCTGGACGTCCTCGGGGGAGATCCCGAGGCCGGTGAAGACCTCAGAGATACCCCTGTAGATGGAATACGTCTTTGACTGGGCCTGCCGCTGCAGCCTGGCCCAGTGCTTCTCGAGGATCCCGTATACCCACATGGTCATCTCGTACTTCAGGAAGGCGATATCCTCGCGTGGGTCATGGGTCCCAACCTCCACGGGGTTCCCCTCGGTGTCGGTTGAGCCGCTGGCATCAACGATATGGATGATGGCATCCGCCTGGCGCAGGTGGTCCAGGAACTGGTTCCCAAGGCCCTTGCCTTTGTGGGCGTCCGGGACAAGGCCGGCCACATCGATGAGGTTCACCGGCACGTACCGGATACCGTCGGCACAGTGTCCGCACCGCTGTCCCATGCCCTTGCAGGGGCACTCGGAACGGACATAGGCTACCCCGAAGTTGGCATCGATAGTGGTGAAGGGGTAATTGGCAATCTCGGCGTGGGCCATGGTCGCCGCCCGGAAAAAGGTCGACTTACCGCAGTTAGGCTTTCCGGCGAGTGCGAGCGTGATCATAGCAATTCCCTTTACCTGGTACTACCTTAACCTTAGTGTGCGTATGTCGTTTATTGAGAGAACTACCTATTATTTCGATGCCCCTGGCCCGGCCAATACGGTTGACTGCGCCAGGTTCGCTCTGGAGCGGGCCAGGGAACTGGACATATCCCGGGTGGTGGTGGCCAGCACCTCGGGGGATACCGCCCTCGCCTTCTATCGGATGCTGCGTGGATCAGGAATCAAACTCGTGGTGGTCACCCACGTGGTGGGGTTCTCCCGGCCCGGGGAATGGGAATTCTCCCAGGAGGCGGCACGGACCCTCAGGCAGGAGAAGATCCCGATCGTGACCGGAACACACGTCCTCTCGGGGATGGAGCGTGCCTTCTCCCGGTCCCCCAAAGTGGGAGGGGGTTCCCGCACCGAGGCCGTTGCGGAGGCCCTGCGCCGCGTGGTCGCCGTTGGGCTGAAGGTTGCGGTGGAGTGCACCCTGATTGCCGCCGACCAGGGGATAATTCCCATAGAAGAGGAGGTCATCGCCGTCGGCGGGACCGCCAGCGGGGCAGATACGGTCTGCGTCATCCGCCCTGCCCATACCTCATCGTTCTTTGACCTGCAGGTACGGGAGATCGTGGCCATGCCCAGGAACCGGTGACCGGATGGTTGTGAACTCGCTCAAACGGGCGCTGGTACTCCTCTCGAAAAATCCATTCCTCTGGCTTCCAGGGCTCGTGACGGGGGTGCTTGGCGCGCTGGATCTCATACTGCAGTACTCCTTTGGGACTTTCCTGGCCACACGGTTATGGTTTTTAGAGGCGCTTCTCATCCCGTTCCTCCTGGCAGGGGCATACACCCAGATACGTTCCGGCGAAGGTGACGCCAGCGCATATCTTGCAGGAGGAATGGCGTATTATTTCAGGATTCTCCTCCCCTCGCTGGTGATCGCCTTTGCAGTGCTGGCTACCGTCTTCCTGGTGGCCATACCACTCGCAATAATGGGAACAATCGGGGCCGTGCTCCCCTTCGTAATCATGGGGTGCACCATCCCCCTGATCTTCTTCACCTTCTTCTTCGACACGGCCGCGGTCTTCGAGGACCGACGGGTATTTGACTGCATCCGCCGGAGCGTGGAAGTGGTGTTGAACCGCCCGGGGAGGGTGGTCGGGTTCTTCCTTGCCAGTTTCGGGATCGTGTTCCTGGTTGCCATCCCGCTTGCAATCATCTGGACCAGCCTCCTGTATGATCAGCTCCTGCCCCTCGTATCCATGGATCCCGCACAGATCCAGGCCCTCTCCATGCCTATCCTGAACGAGATGCTCGGATTCCAGGGGATCCTTCTTACCGCGGTAATGTATGTCATCGGGGTCACCCTGGCGGGAAATATCATCTACACATTCAAAGCTGTATTCTACCAGGAAACCTGCCAGGGACCTTCCCAGGTCACTCCCGAGATCCTGCAGGGTGAATTTGACGAAAAAGGGCGCTGGTACAAATATTGACCATTCTGTACGGGAAGTCATGCAGGAATTGCGGGGGCGACGTGACACTCCTCCTGCACAGAACTATACCCGGGAAACTCTGTACCCGGGGGCATCACCTCTTTCCTGTCACCAGGCACATGCTATCAGGAAATGACCCGTGAAGCAGAGGTGACTATCCCCTGCCGTGGCCACCCCCTGGTGACGGCAGAGCACCCCACAACCCTCGAGATTACCCGCGAGCAGGATCTCACCCTTGCGGGGAACTGCATCATCGGGGTTGGTGCACAATGCGGTGCCCGCGACCTTCCTTCCGGGTTCCGCGCCCTCCTCTGCAGGGATGATGCCCTCCTCCTCTCTGTCTTCTCGTGCGAAGGGATGGTGGTGGAGGTCCGTGCACGGGGGAGCTCGTCGATGACACTCGATCACCCTACCGACCTGGTCTGGAGGAGGAGCCATTACGTGTGCGGGAGAACGGTGGCCGTCGATGCGGACACCACTGCTCGCACCATCCCCCGGGATTTTGTAGAGGCGCTCAGGAAGGGAAGCGCCCTCACCGTGGTGCTGACGGTCACCGTGCCGGGGTAAAGACGAGGCCTAATCCCTTCCGAGCATCGTGATCTTCATTTCTGCGGAGGCCAGGAGTTCCTCGGCCTGCCGGACCAGCACCGCTCCGCGTTCATAAAGCGCGATCGCCTCGTCAAGCCCGGTCTGGTTGTCCTCTATCTTTGCCAGTATCTCCTTCAGCTCCTTCATCAGGTCTTCAAATTTCTGGGTCATGGTATACCCTCTCTACCCGTGTGTCAACTTCTCCATCACGAAGCCGGAGGGAGAGAAAGTCCCCCGGGGCAGTCTCGCCGACAGACCTGATCACCCTCCCCTCCTTCTGCAGGATGCAATAGCCTTTCCGCAGGAGGTGGGCGGGGTTCCTTGCGGCAAGGATCTCAGCTGCCGCGGACAACCGCTCCCGCTCAAGGGCAATCCGGGAGGAGATCCCCCTGATCATCCTGTCGGAGAGGATGGATACGTCTTCCCTCCGGGCGGTCACCTTCTGCCCAATCCTCCGGGGGGAGAGTCTCTCCCGTACTTCGCAGAGATCTGCTCCCGCGCGGTCCAGTCTGGCGAGGAGCCGGTTTCCCATCATCTTCCTGGACTCTCCGAGGGATTCGAGGACAGAGACCCGGTCGGGGACCACGAGTTCGGCTGCTGCCGAGGGGGTGGGTGCCCTGACATCGGCAGCAAAGTCGGCCAGTGTCACGTCCACCTCGTGCCCGATGGCACTCACTACCGGGACAGGGCATGCGGAGATCGCCCTGACCACGTCCGGGTGGTTGAAGGGGAACAGGTCCTCGAAACTCCCCCCTCCCCGCGCCAGGATGATCACCTCCACCCTGGCCTCCACCCTGTGCAGGGCCTGTGCGATCTCCTGGTGGGCTCCCTCCCCCTGGACCGCGGTGGGGGATACCACCAGTTCAAGGGGATAACGGCGGGATATCACGTTCCGAATGTCCTGGAGGACTGCACCGGTCTCAGAAGTGACCACCCCTACCAGGGAAGGAAAGGTCGGAAGTGGCCTCTTCTTCAGCGGATCAAAGCACCCTTCCGCGGCGAGTTGCACCTTCCACTGCTCAACCATGAGGTGCTTCTCCCCACGGCCTGCCGGCCTGATGTCCCTTACGTAGAGCTGGTAACGGCCCTGGGGGGCGTAATGCCCTATGGAGCCAAAGACCAGCACGTCCATGCCGTCCCCAAGCTCGCAGTTCACCCGCTGGGCGTCGTTTCGCCACATTACGCAGGAGAGGACTGCAGAATGATCCATGCTCTTCTCCCCGAGCGAAAAATAGCGGTGGCCGGAGCCGTGGATTTTGAGGTTGGTTATCTCTCCCCGGATCCAGATGTCCTGCAGCCTCATGTCATCCAGGAGCGCCTGGACAAGGGCGGAGACCTGGGAAACGGTGAACACTTCGGTGGTGTGGCCGTTTCGTTCCTCTGAGATACCCTGCTGGTACCAGGTCATCAACAACTATTATGGCCGGTTGGTAATGAATTAGGATCATGGTGCGTTTCGCCGTCTCCAGCATGTTTTTCCATGAATATCCCCTGGAAGAGATTTTTTCCTGCATCGTGGAGGCAGGCCTTGACTCAGTGGAATTCTGGGTGGAGACCCCCTCCTATTGGCTTTCCGGGCAGCCTGAGGAGGCACTTGTACGCTGCCTGCGCGAATACCCGGAACTGCGCTCTCCGACCCTCCATGCACCCATTCTTGACCTGAACCCAACCTCCGTCAACCCTGCGGTTGCGGATGTATCGGTGAAGTATGCAGTGGACGCAGTCAGGCTGGCCGCACGGATAAAAATTTCGCTAGTCACGGTCCATCCCGGCAGGAGAACCGCAAAAAGGCCCCCCAGCGCCCCGGATTACGAGCGGTTCGCGAGGTATATCCGGGCCCTGGAGAAGGCTGTCTCTGGATCAGGCGTGCGGGTGGCCATGGAGAACATGGAGCAGAAGGTCAACTCCCTTCTCTGCACTCCGGAGGGGATGCGGGAACTCCTGGACCGGGAGCCGTGGCTCTGGTTCACGCTGGACATCTCCCATGCCATGGGCGTATCGGTGCACGAGGTCAGGCACTACATCGATCTCTGCGGAGACCGGCTGGTGAATGTGCACGTCGGAAGGGCAGCGGACGGGAAGATGCACCTCCCCCTGGATGGAAAGGACGAGATGAGGGAGATCCTGCGTTACCTGTCTCTCTCCGGCTACGACGGGAACCTCACACTGGAGCTGGAAGACCGCAACTTCTCCCATGACCTCTCATCAGAGGAGAAGATCCTCCTCCTCTCCAAAGAAATGGCATTCATGCAGGACTGCTTCGTATCATCGACGGTTTTATAAAATGTCAGCACGATACATGTAGTGTCCCAGGACATATGAACAATGATAAAACAGCCGTTCAGTCGGCGTGGATTGAATGATCGAGGATTTTTTACTGCTTTTGCTGTTCATCCTCTGCCTGATGCTCTCTGCATTTTTCTCGGCTTCCGAGGTGGCGCTTATCTCCATCACCAGGGCCAAGGTCCGCACCCTGGTCAATGAGCAGAGACCGGGATCTGATATCCTGGCGAAATTAAAGGAAAATCCCAACCATTTCCTGATCACCATCCTGATCGGGAACAATATCGCGAATGTCGCCGCTGCTGCAATCGCCACCGCGGTGACCATCAGTATCTTCGGAGACATCGGGGTGGGAATTGCCACCGGGGTGGTGGTCATCCTCCTTCTCATCTTCGGGGAGATCAGCCCCAAGATGTATGCAACCCGTCATGCAGAACGGTTTGCACTGACAGTCGCAAGACCTATCTACTTCCTCTCCCGCGTCTTCTCACCCCTCATCTGGGCTATTGAGAAATTCACCAGGAAGAGAGCGATCGAAGATGGCCTGGCCGAACCCACCGTGACCGAGGATGAGATACGGGAATGGATCGAGGTGGGCAAGGAGGAGGGGGCAATCGAGCAGGAAGAGCGCGAGATGCTCTACTCAGTGCTCGAGTTCGGGGATACCACCGCCAGGGAGATCATGACTCCCAGGGTGGACGTGGCACTCATCGACGACCAGAGCACGCTTGAATCAGCGCTGCATTTCTTCAACGAGACCGGTTTTTCAAGAATTCCCGTCTACCACGAGCACATGGACAACATCATCGGGGTGCTGAACGTAAAAGACGTCTTCTCCAGCCAGATTGCCGGGAAGAAGAACATACCCATCAAGGATTTGATGTATGATCCCTTCTTCGTCCCGGAGAGCAAGAAGATCGACGATCTCCTGAAGGAACTCCAGCTGCGGAAGGTGCAGATCGCAATCGTGCTGGACGAGTACAGCAGTTTTGTGGGGATCGTCACTGTCGAGGACATCTTAGAAGAGCTTGTCGGGGATATCCTGGATGAGTTCGACCGCGAAGAACCTGAGATACAGAAGATCGGGGAAGGAGTCTACCTGGTGGACGCCAAGGTCTGGGTGGAGGATCTCAATGACGAACTTGACCTCTCCCTGCCGGTCTCCGAGTCCTACGAGAGCCTGGGAGGGTTGATCATCGAGCGTCTCGGGCACATTCCACACCCCGGTGAGAGCGTATATATGAAGGAGAGCCACATCTCGCTCGTGGTCACCCAGATGCTCTCCCGCCGGATCGTGAAGGTGAAGCTGATAGAGCATCGCGCAGGAAAAGATGCCGGGGAGGAGACGAGGTCATGAAACGCATCGCATTCCTGGCATCCGGCCGTGGGTCGAACTTCCAGGCGGTCATCGACGCCATGCGTTGCGGGGAGATCCCTGCCGTCTGCGTAGGGCTTATCACTGACAACCCGGGAGCCTATGCCATCACCCGCGCCCGGGAGGCAGGCATTCCTGTCCACGTGATTGACTATGCTGGCTATCCGGGAAAGGCTGAGTATGAATCAGCACTTATCAGGACGATGCAGGGCCTTCAGGCGGACCTCTTTGTCCTGGCCGGCTACATGCGAATACTGGGTGTGGAAATCGTTCGCGAGTTCCATGGGAAAGTTATCAACATTCACCCGGCCCTCCTCCCGAGCTTTGCCGGGCTCCATGCACAGAGGCAGGCCATTCTGTACGGGGTGCGGGTCTCGGGGTGCACGGTCCACCTGGTGGATGAAGGGATGGACACCGGCCCCATCATCATCCAGACCTGCGTCCCGGTCCTTGATGGAGACGATGAGGAGACCCTCTCGGAACGCATCCTGGCCAAGGAGCACCAGTGCCTCCCTCTTGCAGTAAAGCTCTTTTGCGAGGGAAAGCTGGCAATAAAAGGCCGCAGGGTGTTCCTTTCGGATGGAGGCCCCGCTGCCTGAAAGGGGTGGACAGGATGCCTTCGTGCATTCTCCACTCCCGCCCCACGGAGGTTCACATGGCCAGAAGGACGTCTCATCCTGATACCAGGCGCATTGCCCGCGAGCGCATCGCCATCCTCTTCTCCCAGGCCAGGGAGTGTTTTCCCTATGAACCGGGCCTGAGTGACCGGTACGTTGCCCTTGCGAGGAAGATATCCATGAAACAGCGGGTACGCCTGGAACGGCGGTTCAGAAGGCAGTTCTGCCACCACTGCCAGCGGTTCCTAGTACCGGGTGTGAATATGCGGGTCAGGATAAGCCGGGGGAGGGTGGTCGTCACCTGCCTTTCCTGCCGGAGGCAGATGAGGTTCCCGGTGCGGAGGCACACATGAGAGACACCCCTCGCGAATCCGATATGCAGGAGATGAAAGCCACCGTCTGGATAGGAAAACAGGGTCTTACGCCCACGGTGGTCGAGGAAGTGGTCCAGCAGTTGAAGAAGCGGCACCGCATCAAAGTCAAATGGCTGCGTAACACCGAGGTCGACCCGGCAGACCTGGCCCGGAGTGCAGGTGCGGACCTTCTGGAGGTCAGGGGACGAACCGCAGTAATCGGGGAACGAAAACACGGATAATTCACGTGTTATCCCCTGCGCCGGCCATGAAAGGGCCACATGCTCGAAATATATAAAAGCGCAGGCAACATATAAGTAAAGACTGTTATATCAAATCGGTGACAGTGAGGTTCTACTACATATGACAACCGTCTATGATGTTCCGGCCGACAGGTTCATCCGCACCCTGGCCGAGGAACTGAAGAAGAAGCCGGAGATAACACCACCGGCATGGGCTGCATTCGCCAAGACGGGAGTGCACAAGGAGATGCCCCCACAGGACCCCGAGTGGTGGTTTGTCCGCGTGGCTTCCATCCTCCGCAGGGTCTACATTGAGGGCCCCATCGGCGTGCAGCGGATGCGTTCTATCTATGGAGGAAAGAAGGACAGGGGCTCCCGCCCTTCACAGTTCAGGAAGGGGAGCGGCTCGATCCTTCGGAAGTCACTCCAGCAGCTCGAGACTGCAGGAATGATCCAGCACGACAAGACCGGGCGCAAGGTAAGCCCCGCAGGTATCTCCTACATGGATGGCCTGGCTGACAGGATCGCCAAGGAAGGAAAGGCACCAGCCCCCAAGTAGGGTGATGAACATGGGAGACGACGAGCTGACAGAACTCCGGAGGAGGAGGATGGCGCAGATGCAGCAGCAGTCCTTCGATCAGCAGATCATGCAGGAGGAGATGGAGCGCCAGAAGCAGATGGATGCCCAGGTTCACTCCGTCCTGCTGCAGATCCTGGAGCCGGAGGCGAGGGAGCGGCTCAATGCCATCAAGCTGACCAAGCCTGATTTTGCCCGGGCAGTGGAGCAGCAACTGGTGATGCTGGCCCAGAGCGGTCGTCTCAAGCAGAAGATCACGGATGCACAGCTGAAATCCCTGCTGCAGCAACTGCAGCCGGCAAAGAAGGATTTCAAGATCACCAGGAAAGGATGAAGGCCGGAGTCCTCTTCAGCGGGGGGAAGGACAGCTCGCTTGCAGCGGTTCTCCTCTCCCGTGATTACACGGTGGAACTGAACACCTTCGTGTTCAGCCCCGGTCGCAGTCTGCCCGCTGTTGCGGAGGCTGCCCGGGCACTGGGTCATCCCTGGCACCTGTGGATATTTGAGGAAGGGCTCCTGTCCCGTGCCGTGGACATGATCCTCTCTTCGGGATACCCCAACGATGCCATCCAGATGGTGCATAAAAGTGCGCTCCGGGCCCTCGGCACCCGTTACCGGGTTATCGCCGATGGCACCCGGTTCGATGACCGTGTTCCCATGCTCTCCCGGGACGAGGTGCAGTCTCTGCAGGACACCCTGCGGTGCTCCTACCTCCGTCCGCTCCTCGGGTTCCCCAGGAGAGAAGTGGACCGGCTGGCAGGCAAGCACCTGCGGATAGCCCGGGGGGAGACCGGGAACCTGCAGAACGGGGATTATGAAGCGGAGATCAGGGAGGAGTTCCGGGCCAGGGGCAAGGACACAGGGAAGTATTTCCCCGCCCGACACGAACAGTCCCTGGTCATTGGCACCATTACAACAACAGGATGAGATTCACATGAGCAGAACTACCAAAGGATTCAAAATACGCCTGGCAAAGGCGTGCGAGCAGAACCGCAGGGTTCCACAATGGGTGATGATCCGGACCAAGCGTCAGGTCTCGACCCATCCCCGCAGGCGTAACTGGAGAAGGAGTACGCTGAAGGTGTGAGGGTTATGGCAGACAAGATGCAGGAGCAGATTTACGTGATCCCCCTGCGGGACGCAAAGAGGGCCCCGCGGTGGAAGAGGAGCAACACTGCAATAAAGGACATCCGGAAGTTCCTGGCAAAGCACCTGAAGAGCCAGGACGTGAAACTGGACCGTACCATCAACGAGCGGGTCTGGGACAGGGGTGCGGAGAAACCTCCTTCGCGCATCCGTGTACGGGCAATGAAGTTCGATGACGGACAGGTCCAGGCTGAACTGGCAGAGGAGTGAGATGGACAGGACGATCTCCCTTTCCGGGGACTCAAATATCGGGGTGTTCACGAGGGTCCTTGATGGAATGGCGGTTGTTCCGCCGAATGCCCCCGTGGAGTTCCGGGAGGAACTGGCGGAATTGCTGGACGTGGAGATCATCCTCACCACTATCCAGGGGAGCGAGATTGTCGGCTCACTCCTCACCGGGAACAGGAAGGGGTTTGTGGTCAGCGGCATGGCGTATGAACAGGAGATCGCCCTCCTTGAGGAGTTTTTACCGGTATTCCTGCTTGAGCATACCATGAATGCCGCTGGCAACGTGATCATGGCGAACGACTCCTTTGCCGCGGTCCACCCTGATATGCCCCAGAGCATGGCCAGGGAGATGGGAGAGTTTTTGGGAGTGCCGGTCACTCCGCTCACCCTTGGCGGTGTCAGGACCGTGGGGATGGCAGGAGTTGCCACCAACAAGGGGGTGCTGGTACATCCCCGGAGTACCAGGGCCGAGATCCAGGTGCTGGAGCAGGCCGCCGGGGTGCCTGTCGGTACAGGGTCAATCAACAGGGGCGTCGGCCTTGTCGGTACCGGTCTCCTGGTGAACGAACAGGGCTATGCAGCGGGTCTTGAGACAACCGGGTTTGAACTTGGAAGAATAGAGGACGTGTTTGGATTTCTGGAGTGAAAGAGAATGGCAGATCAGAAATATGAGGTGAAAGGCGATTTCAGGATGGGGGACGAGTGGCGCCCCTACACCAAAGTGGTGGAAGCCCCGAATGATGCCCAGGCGAAAGAGCGTATATTTACCCTTATCGGTAGCAAACACAGGCTGAAAAGAAGTTATATCACCGTGACATCCATTACTCTACTCAGTGGTGAGTAAGGTGAACGGGATCGACCCGAGGGAGCTGCAGTCGCTTCAGCTCTACCTGAATGAATACCGGCAGCAGGCCGAGATATTCACCCAGCAGCTGGCGCTCCTTGAAGAGGGGAGAGTTGAGGCACTGGCAGCAATCGATGCAATTTCAGGCATCAAGGAGTCACCTGATGACACGGTGCTCCTGCAGATCGGCGCCGGTGTCAGTGTCCGTGCCCGGATTGAAGAGCCGGAACGTGTCCTGCTGAACATCGGGGCAGATGTGGTGGTGGAGCGGACCAGCGGGGAGGCTGTGGAATACTTAAAAGATCGCCTCACCGAGATGGAGGCCTCCGCCAAGAAGGTGGTGGAGACTCTGGACCAGCTCAAATACCAGATGAACGAGATCGCCCGCCGCCTGGAGGCCGGTTACCAGCAGTACCAGATGCAGCAGGCCCGGCCAGTCCAGGGCGAAGAATCGGGATAATGTGGCCGGGTAGTGGTGCGTGATGTTTGAGGGGCTGCGGGCCAGGCTCCAGAAGGTCCAGGGAACGCTCGAGAATAATATTGCGAGGACCGCCTCTCCTGCCGGGATCGCTTCCCCTCCCATGGAGAAGGCAGGATCCGCGTCCGAGAAAGACCCCACGCTCCTCACCCGGGTCAAGGTCCTGATAACCGACCGCGAGTTCCTCATTGCTGAGAAAGACGTTGAGGAACCCCTTTTTGAACTGGAGATGGTCCTCCTTGAGAATGATGTCGCCCTCCCTGTCACCGAGGAGATATTACGGAGGGTAAAAGCGGACCTCACCGGGAAACGGCGCAAGATCGGGGAGTCCGTGGATGATATCGTCATCTCCGCCCTGCGGGGGGCCCTCCTGGGCGTGCTTGGCCAGGGGTTCGATCTGCTCAGCTACATACAGAGCCACGAGCGCCCGGTGAAGATCCTCTTTACCGGGGTGAACGGGACCGGGAAGACCACCACCGTGGCCAAGGTGGCATCTTACCTGAAGAAGCATGGGTGTTCGGTGGTCATCGGGGCCGGGGACACCTTCAGGGCAGGCGCACTCGAGCAGATCGATGTGCATGCAGCCCGGCTGGGGATCAAGGTCATCCAGCACCAGGCGGGTGCAGACCCCTCTGCGGTGCTCTTCGATGCCGTACAGTATGCGGAGGCCCACCGCATCGATGCCGTGCTCGCTGATACAGCGGGCAGGTTCCATAACCGGGCCAACCTCATGAAACAGCTGGAGAAGATCCGGCGGGTGATGAGGCCTGACCTGGTAGTCTACGTCGACGAGGCTGTGGCCGGGAACGATGCCGTGGTAAGGGCATACGAGTTCGAGAAGACCGTCGGGGCGGACGCCGTGGTGCTCACGAAGGCGGATATGGATGCCAAAGGCGGGGCGGCCATCTCCATCGCCCATACTATCGGAAAACCTGTGATGTTCCTTGGTGTCGGTCAGGGATACGATGATATCGTCCCATTCTCTCCTGCACAGGTGGTCGATGAACTTCTTGGGGTGGGGTCCTGATGCTGGACCGGCTGGGCACCTCGCTCAAGGATGCCCTTAAGAAACTTGCAGGGAAGACTGTGGTGGACCGGGCGGCGGTAGAGGAGCTCGTGAAAGACCTGCAGAGGGCGCTCATCCAGGCCGACGTGAACGTGAAGATGGTAATGCAGCTCTCCCAGGCCATCAAGACACGATCCCTCGAGGAGCAGCCCCCGAAAGGGATGACGGTGCGGGAGCACGTACTCCGTATCGTATACCAGGAGCTCGTGAAACTGGTAGGCTCTGCGGGGGAGGCGAGGCTCGAGCCCCAGATCATCCTGATGGCAGGTCTGCAGGGGAGTGGCAAGACCACCACCACCGCCAAGCTGGCCCGTTACTTCCAGCGGAAGGGTCTCCGGGTGGGGGTCATCTGCGCTGATACCTTCCGACCCGGAGCATACGACCAGCTGAACACACTCTGCACCCGGATGAACGTGCCCGTGTTCGGGAATCCGAAAGAGAAGGACGCCCTGAAGATCGTCAGGGAGGGTCTTCCTGCGATGTCCGGGACTGAGGTGGTGATCATCGATACCCAGGGACGGCATGCCCTGGAGGGCGAGCTGATACAGGAGATCATCGATATCCAGCAGATCGCAGCTGCCCGACACAGGTGGCTGGTTATCGACGCCGCCCTGGGTCAGCAGGCCGCAGAGCAGGCCCGCCGGTTCCATGAGGCTATCAACATCGACGGGGTCATTATCACCAAGATGGACGGGACGGCCAAGGGCGGCGGGGCCCTCTCGGCAGTTGCCGAGACAAAGTCCGGGATCGTCTTTATCGGGAGCGGGGAGACCAGCGATGACCTGGAACGGTTCGAGCCTGACGGGTTCATCTCGCGGCTCCTGGGCATGGGTGACTTAAAAGCCCTGGTAGAGAGGGCCGAAGAGACCATGGCGGGACAGGAGGTGGATGTCAATGCCATGCTGCGGGGAAAGTTCTCCCTCCGTGATATGTATGCGCAGCTGGAAGCGGTGAACCGGATGGGCCCGCTCAAGCAGATCATGAGCATGCTCCCTCTTGGAAACATGGAGATCCCCCAGGATGCCTATGATGTCACCAGTACCAAGATGCAGCGCTATCGCATCATCATGGACTCCATGACCGGGCCCGAACTCGATGACCCCTCGGTGATGGGAAGCTCACGCATCCACCGCATTGCCATGGGTGCCGGCGCCTCTCCCGAAGAAGTACGGGAACTTCTCCGCTACTACAAGATGATGAAGAAGGCATTGAAAGGCGTCCGCGGAGGGCAGGGGAAGTTCAACATGCAGCGGATGATGAAGAAATTCGGCGGGATGTAGGGAGTGCAATGCTTCGGATTGCCGTGGTGGGGCACCTGGCCCGCACGGCCGGTGACTACAACCTCTCGGATATGCCCGGGGGTGCCGGCCGGATGGATGTCCTCTGCCGGTGCATCAATGCCTCGTTCTTCCTCTCTCACGAGTTCCGGAGAGACGTGGAGTGCTACCTCGTGCTCCTCGGAGAGCCGGATCCCCCGAAGACTATCCGGTTCTCGGGAGAGAGGGTGCGTTATCTCAGTCCCGACGAAAGGAGCGCGGGTTCCCTGATCAAGAAGGCGCTGGGCCTCCCTGTTGGCATGGAGTTCCGGGAGTCCACCCCGGGTGTGGAGGTGCGGAGGGGAGGCCTTGCCGACCTCCTTGGAAAGTACCATTTTTCAGTGCTTGACGAAGGGGGGACGGATATCCGGTGCAGGGATGATCTTCCCGAGGCGTTCCTGTTGAGCGATCACCTGAATTTCACCCCTATGGAAGAAGAGATGCTGGCAGAGAGGGAACGCATCTCTGTGGGCCCCCGTGCGCTGCATGCTGACCATGCCATCACGGTGCTGTGGAACGAGATCGACCGGAGGCAGGCCGGATGGTGATCCTGGAAGAGGCGGCAAAGATACTTGCCTATGGCGAGATATGTGATCACTGCCTTGGCCGCTTCTTCGGGAAACGTTCGTTCGGCCTTACCAACGAAGAGAGGGGAAGAGCACTCCGTATCGCCCTGTTCATGGAAGAGCACCGGCCCATCAGCCTTCCAGGGCCCTGCTGGATATGCGGGGATCTCTTCTCACGAGTTGAGGAATGGGCAGATCGCGTGATCGAGGCAACGAAAGGGATCGAGTTCCAGCGTTTTGTCATCGGCACCCGGGTCCCACCCCTGATTGCAGAGAGCGAGGAGATTGTCTGGAGCGATCTCTCCCTTGCCCATGCCGAGCCCCTGAAATCCGAGATGAACCGCGAGGTGGGGAAGGCAGTGGCCAGGAAGAGCGGGAAGACCCCGGACCCGAAGCAGCCTGAGGTCGTGGTCATCCTCAACCTGGCGGAGGAGATCACGGAGGTGCAGATCAATCCCCTCTTCTTCTACGGGAGGTACCGCAAGCTGGAGCGCGGTATTCCCCAGACGCACTGGCACTGCAGGGCCTGCCAGGGGAAGGGGTGCGAGAAGTGCGATTTCACCGGCAAACAGTACCAGGACTCGGTGGAGGAGCTTATCGGAAGGCCCCTAATCCGGCTTTTCTCGGCCGAGAACGCGGTTCTGCATGGTTCCGGGCGGGAGGACATCGATGCACTCATGGTGGGAACAGGCCGCCCCTTCGTGATGGAGGTGGTGGCTCCCAAAGTGCGGCTTCTGGATCTGGGACAGATCGAGAGGACCGTCAACCAGGATGCGGAGGGGAGGGTCTCGGTCACGCTGGAACGGTGGAGCACCAGGGAAGAGGTGGAAATTATTAAATCGACCAAGGGTTATAAAAAATACAGGATCCTGGTCGAGATTGACGGACCATACTCTACAGATGAGCTCCAATCCGCAATCCGAGCCCTGAAAGGGGCAAAAGTGAACCAGCGCACCCCAATCCGGGTCGCACACCGCCGGGCAGACCGTGTTCGGGAACGCCGGGTCCTGGATATCAGCATCGCGGGAGAAGAGAACGCCATGGTGATCCTGGAGGTCACCGGCGAAGCAGGCCTCTACATCAAGGAGCTGATATCCGGGGACCAGGGCAGGACCGAGCCGAGCCTCTCCGGCCTCCTGGGGAGATCCGCCCGGGTGTACAGCCTGGATGTGGTGCAGGTGCAAGGACACAACGAGGGAGAGTAAGAATCATGGCGCATCATAATGGCCCACGAAAGAAGACACGATACAAGTTCAAGAAGGAACTGCGCAAGCGCGGGGTGGTCCCGGTGACCTCACTCATACAGAAGTTCGATCTCGGCCAGAAGGTGCATGTGGTCTGTGAACCCAGCATCCAGAAGGGTATGCCCCACCGCCGCTTCCACGGGATGACCGGGACGGTGGTCGGACAGCGTGGCCGGGCATGGCTCCTGTCCATCCGGGATGGGCAGAAAGAGAAGATCGTCATCGCCAGACCGCAACATCTAAAAGCACAAAAGTAAACACTCCACACACGCGAACATTTTGGTGATTGGCATGAAGGTGAAGGGAATTATTCGTGAGGAAAGGATAACCCTTCCCGAGCTCCGTGAGGTACTCCACCAGGTGGAGACCGAGCGGATCGACGCAGGGAAGGAGATGTCGTACGAGCTCCGCAAGAGTATTGAGCATGCCAATCAGCTCTCCAAGGCATCGTCGGAGAAGTCCCGCCTCCTGGTGAGCGAACTCCTGAAAGTCGAGAAGATGAAGCCTGACATTGCCTTCCGCATCGCCAATGCCATGCCCCGGACCAGGGACGAACTCCGGGCTATCTATGCCAAGGAGAAATTTACCCTCCAGACCGACGAGCTCGATACTATCATCGAGATCGTCAAAACACACTTTTGAGGGGTCATATGAAGACGGAAAAAAAGGAGGTCAACGCGATAGTGCTGGATGTCCTCCAGAAAGGTCATCCCGATGATCCCCGCCCTGTGTTCAAGCGCGAGCCCCTGGTCCAGGCGGTGGGTCTGACCCAGTTCAAGCTCCTTGAGATGGTCCCAAAGACGCTTGATATCCAGATCCATGAGAGCGTGTACATCGGTGATGGGGATCGGGAGAAGATTGAGCGGGTGAAGCGGCGGATCAGCTACGAGGATCTCACACAGACAGCCCGTCTTGAGCTCCCCTTTGCCGTGGAGCGGATTGTGAAGGATAAAGAGCCGGAGTTCGTGCTGTTCTTCAACAAGTCCATATCTATCAGCCCCAAGCTCCATATGCTTCATCTCCTGCCCGGTATCGGGAAGAAGCTGATGTGGGAGATCCTGCAGGAGCGGGAGAAGAAGCCTTTCGAGAGTTTTACCGAGATCAGTCAGCGGATCAAGTCCATCCCCCACCCCGAGAAGATGATCATTGCCAGGGTGATGGAGGAGCTGCAGGACCCCTCTGTCAAGTACCATCTCTTTACGTCCCGATGAGAGCGCGGAACGATCAGCATTTTCTGGTGGATCGGAGGGCGGTTGAGCGCATCGCCGGGGTTATAGAAGTCGCGGGGCGAACCGTGCTCGAGATTGGCCCTGGCCGGGGGGCATTGACACGGGCCCTCCTGGAGAGGGGTGCACAGGTCAACGCGGTGGAGCTTGATCCCGGACTGGTGGAAAGCCTGGCCATTGGTTTTGCAGAGGAGATCCGTTCAGGCCGCCTCACCCTAACAGAGGGAGATGCAATCCGCTGCAGACTGCCACCGTTCGACGTGGTGGTCTCAAACCTCCCCTATTCCGCATCCTCGAGGATTACCTTCCTGCTCCTGGAGGTCGGATTTACCGAAGCGGTGCTGATGTACCAGAGCGAGTTCGCGGACAGGATGCTGGCGCATCCCGGCACTCCAGAGTGCGGGCGGCTCTCCATCATGGTCCAGACCTACTGTGCGGCCAGGAAGATCTTCGACCTCCCCCCGCAGGCCTTCTCCCCGCCTCCCCAGGTCAGGTCAACTGTCGTACACCTGGTCCCCAGGGAACCGTTCTTCTCCATCAATGACCGGAGGCTCTATGCCGATGTGGTAAGGGCACTCTTCTCCCACCGCCGGAAGACGGTGCGGAACTGCCTGAAGAGTGCAGGGGGCATGCTCACTCCGCTGCAGGTGGAGAGGATGCTCTCAGGTCTATCCGGAGAGATTCTCTCTTCCCGCCCCGAGGCCCTGTACCTCGAAGATTTTGCCACCATCACCAACCTGGGATGTTCGTGACCCACCCACAGGTCTATCTGCCGCACGAAGACACGTATCTCCTCCTTGAGGCTGTACTCCCGGAAGTGAAACAAGGAGACCGTATACTTGAGGTAGGGTGCGGGAGCGGGTATATCGCCGCACGTCTCGCTGAAAGGGGGGAAGTACTTGCCACCGATATCAATCCCCATGCCGTCCGCGAGACCCGGACTCTTGGGGTGGAGGTGGTTCGTGCTGACCTCCTGGACGGTGTCCGGGGACCCTTTGACCTGGTGATCTTCAATCCTCCGTACCTCCCCACCCTCCCGGAGGAGAGGATAGACGACTGGCTGGAATTTGCCCTCGATGGAGGGAAGGATGGCACTGAGGTGATCCGGAAGTTCGCTGAAGAGGTGGGGAGGGTGCTCGCACCACAGGGACGATTACTGCTGCTCATTTCATCTCTCACAGGGATCGACCATATCAGAGATATTATTGCATGGCAGGGATTTGAAAGTGAGATTGTTATGGAATGTATGGTGGAAGGGGAGGCGCTTTACGTGATAAGGTGCACGATGCGCAGAGAATGAAATGAAAAGGGGGTATACTATTCTTCGGCAACAGCATCCTTTGCGGGGCACTCAAGATATATAACCAAAGGGGTTGTACCAGTTGGGATCCCTGGGAGTGTAACCACCGAACGGGTATCCATTGTCGGGGTTGTTGTCGGGGTTGTACCAGTTGGGATCCCTGGGAGTGTAACCACCGAACGGGTATCCATTGTCGGGGTTGTTGTCGGGGTTATACCAGTTGGGATCCCTGGGAGTGTAACCACCGAACGGGTAACCGTCGAACGGGTATCCATTATAGTACCAGTTGGGATCCGTGGGAGTGTAACCACCGAACGGGTAACCGTCGAACGGGTATCCATTATAGGGGTTGTACCAGTTGGGATCCGTGGGAGTGTATCCATCGAACGGGTTATAGGCCCCCGAAACGGGAGGCACAGTAGTAAGGACTAATGCGAGTATAAGGGCAACTATGGAAAGTAACGGCTTTTTCATAAGGGGAAATTACATTTCAATAATATTAATATTTGGTATGAGAGTCAACGGTTTCATGAAGTAGGCCGGAAATTCGATGGTCGTACACCTTTTTTCACGGGACCCGGTTTTCACAATCCACGACATATAACTCTACGCTGACATGGTCAGGGCACTCTTCTCCCACAGACAAAAGACGGTGCAAAATGTCCTGAAAAATGTCGCGGGAATGATCAGGCCGAGGGATGGATCTGATGTTCTCAGAGCTATCCGAGGAGATCCACTTCTCCCGGCCCGAGGCCAGGTATCTCTAAACTTCGCCACCATCACCAACCTGGGATCTCCATGACCCAACCTCGGTCTCTTTACCCCACGAGGATACTTATATCCTCCTTTAAACTACACTCCACGAAGTGAAACCAAGAGACCGTGTCCTGGAGATTGGGTGCGGGAGATGGCATATCGCGACAGGTATCGGTGAAAGGGCTGAAGTACTTGCCACCGATATCAACGCCTATGATGTCGGCAAGACTCTGACTCTTGGGAAGGTGGGGGTTCGTGGGGATCTCTTGAAAGGTATCTGGGGATCCTTCGACATGGTGATCTTCAATCCCCCCTTAACCTCCCCACCCTCACGGGGGAGAGGATAGATGACCTGCTGGAATTTGTCCTCGACAGAGGGAGGGATGGCACACTTGCGATCCGGAAGTTTGCCGGGCAGGTGAAGAGGGTTCTTGCTCCAGGGGAACGGGTGCTCCTCCTTCTCTCTTCGGGTACCGGCCTTGACCGTGTTCTTGACATCTTCACGGGTCATGGGTTCGTGAGCGAGATTCTCCTGGAACGCAGGGTGGAAGGGGAGACACTCTCAGTAATCAGGTGTTTCCGGTGAGGAGAAGGGTAAGAGAAAGAGTTTCTTCGCAATTTTGTAAGGGTGAATAGAAACCTGCATGTGAGTGAGGTGGCAAATAGTCACCGAATCGCCACCATTTTCTAATGAAAATGGCTTCGCCATTTTCATAATTTATGTCCGAAATCCTGAAAGGAGTTCATAGTGTGTTGGTATGAAAACCGCATCTGCGGTTTTCATCAGCGGGGCATGTGACCCGGCTGTCTCATGTGCGTTTCATGTGGTATTCAACCCCCCTTGATACCCCGACCACTCTGAAATATTTTATGACGCAGGAGATCGCCGGGAGTCAAGGACAGCAGCCCAAACATATCGCTCGAAAAAAGATGAGTACTCTCCCACACGTAATGGCGAATAGCCGAAAAAGAGATATTCAGTGAATCATATGAATCCGGGGCAACCACAAGGGAGAAAGGATGCGAGGAATTCTCTCTCCCCCCGATCACTCGCGGGTGATTTACAGAAGGTTCCTCACTGACTGGTAGTGCATCTCCTTCGTAAACAGTTTGATTGCCCCCACTGCGGATGTCGATTCGGAGTAGGTGACGTCTGCAGATTGGATCGGGACAAATCCTCTCGGCGTATCCGGGGGTGCATCAGGGTTGAACGGGGTGATATCCACCATCCGGCCTTCCTGGAGGTGTGCATGTATGTAGGCACTCATCGAGCCTGAAGCATACGGGGGAATGCCAGCGGAGGAGATCCCCTCTCCGGTTATGGAATAATCCATCGTCACGGGAACATCATTCGACTTTGACACGAATCGTGCACCTGCAGAAGTTGAGATCGATCCCTGCGAAAGATCGATGCTGCTGCCCATCTGCACCACGTTGCAGAACGGGGGAATGAAGAGGCTGTCATCCATGGCAAAGGGGCAGAGCGTGGAACTCTCTGCAGTGGTATGGGTACCTGCAGCATCGATGAGAAGGTCTTCATCAGAGGTTACACGTCCCAGGCCATTTTCTGCGAGGAACGCCAGGTGGGTGGTGACCCCGATATTCTCCTCATTTCCGGCCTTGTTGCCGGTGTCGACATCAATCATCCTGGTCAGGTGGGTGGTTCCCTGCGCAGCGAGGGCAGTCGCCGTGTATCCGGCGGTGTATCTGACCTCCCCGGGAGGAATCGGCTCACCAAGCAACTCCGCAAGCATCGGGTCAGCAGTCCAGCCATACACGGGATTACCAAATTGGTCAAACCACACGGTATAGATGCCGCCGGGGTTGAGCGGCGGGTCATGGAGCGATGTGCTCGACTGCTGCCACGCAAGCGAGTTCGTGTGCGTGACCGACCCCATGCAGTCGAGGCTGGTCATGCTGGAGATGCCGGTCGTTTCCAGCGTTGCGTTGACCGGGACGTCCGCACATACCGGGATGGTGATTGCGACAACAAATATGACTGCAATGAACCACGGGAAGCTGACATTACTATCTCTCATTCTTCACCAGGTACTGTCTTCCCTTCAATGATTGCGTTCATTCTCAGGACTCCTTTCAGGTTATCGTGATGGCATTCGCCCTCGTGCACGTTCCTCCGTCGGGATTGGTGACTACAAGACTGTATTTCCCCCTCGCCGATGCGGGAATGGTGACCGACCCCGCGATCTTTGACGGGGGCGTGAGGGTTTTTATCTTCACAGGAATTGTAACAGCCCCCTGAACGAGTTTCGCGGTCGCACCTTTCTGGAAATAATTGCCGATAATTGCCACATTTATAGTTTTTCCATGAATAATTGTTACCGGGCTGAACGAGGTGATCACCGGAGGCCGGGCGGCAGTAACCGTGATGTACCCGTTTCTTATGAGTGAATCCGTTCCTCCTTCATTCTGCACTGTCAGTGCCACCGTGTAGGTTCCCGCTACGGTATAGGTATGGGCGGGGTTCCTCTGGTCACTGGTTTTCCCGTCTCCGAATGTCCATCGCCAGCTGGTTGGGGAACCGGTCGAGGTGTCAGTGAAAGAGATGCTGCACGGCGTCTTTCCGGATGTGGGTGAACCGCTGAACGAGGCAGTCGGCGGTCCCTTCGTAATGTTGAATGCATTCTCAAGAATCCCGGTCTTTCGATCAGGATTTTCCACCACCACGTTCCAGAGGCCGGAAGGCTGTCCGGTCAGGTCAAGTGTGCAGGTGATCTGGGATGACGAAGGGGTAGTGACGTCTCCGGCCAGAATATCGGGATAGCCGGTACGGTTCAGTCTCACTGATGGGGTATTGAGCACATCGAAATTCGCTCCTGACAGGTTCGTGATGTTGATTTTCCCCGTATTCTGACCCTTTCCAGGCGTGATCCCAATCGGTCCAGGTGCTGAGAGTTCAGGGCTGACCGTGATATACGCGCCCCCTGTCGTGGAGTTGGAACCTGTTCCATCGTATACCTGAAGGGTCACGGAATAGGTGCCTGCCCCCTCGTAGATATGTTCAGGGTGCCGTGCTCCGTTCGCAGTTGAGAATCGCCATGCGTCATTCTTGATCCCACTCGGGGTCTGTCCTCCCATCAGCACGATGCAGCCATCAGGAAGTGCAACGGTGCTGTGATGATACCTGCCTTCTCCTCCGGGCAGACTGTATGTCCGGACAGACCAGGATGTGCCTTGCTCCCGGAGGTGCACCAATTCATTCAGGTATGCAGTTCCAGAGGAGCTTCCTCCAGTAATCAGAATGCTCCCATCCGGAAGCGCAACACCGCTGTGATAGCGTCGTGGGATTGGCACTCCTCCCGGAGAATAGCTCTGCAGGTCCCATGTCAATCCCCTGTCGGCGGAGATCCACAGGTCTCTTGAGTACTTCGCTCCGCTACTGTCGTACATCCCCCCCATGATGGCAATCCGATTATCAGGCAGCACGACACTGGTCATTCCGTAACGGGCGGACCATCCGGCATGGGCAGTGATGCAGGTCCATGTCACACCCTGGTCGTCAGACCGCCAGACATCATCCAAATATGCGCCGTTAAATCCCCCCATGAGGATGATGCTCCCGTCCGGGAGTGCAACACTCGCATGCTTCGCACGTGCAGGCCAGGGAGCACTGGCAGTCTGCCTTGTCCACGTGACCCCCTGGTCTACCGATCTCCAGACGTCTTTGAAATAGGCTCCGTTATACCCGCCCATCAGCACGATGCTCCCATCCGGGAGCGCAACACTGGTATGGAATTCACGCCCTGTCCATCCTGCAGAGGTGTTCTGTGCGTTCCAGGTACTCCCCTGGTCGGAAGAACGCCACACGTCGTTTTTATACCCGCCGCCGCCTCCCATGATGATGATGCTTCCGTCCGGCAACACCACACTGGCGTGTCCGAACCGGCCGTACCATGGGGCACTTCCATTCTGCTCAATCCATTGTGTGTGGAGGTAATCCTCGTCACCGAAATACCATGCCCAGGACGTTGGGGAACCTGTTGACGTATCCGTGAACGAGACGTTGAGAGGGGCGTGTCCCGAGTGAGGATTCACGGAAAACGAGGCGGTTGGTGACCCGGCGATGGTTACTGCAGGGATAATCCCGCAACAGACCAGTGTGAAGATCAATTTCATGGCAATGGACATGTGTTCACCTTTCATGATCAGGGTATAATTGGCACCGTTAGCCCAGGATAGCCGGATTTCAGAGAAGAATCCTGTGTTTTTCGTATTCTGAAATGCTGGATTTACACTCATTCTCTCTCTGCGATGCCCCTGCACACAAGAGAATCTGGCCTGGTTTCGGTTCAATTCTGAAATTAACCCTTGATGACAACATATTCAGAATCCCGACATTCGTGGCTAAATTGCCCTTCGGAGGGATCTATTTGGCCTGACCTAGAAAATCCTCTATACGTGCCTTTTTTCTTTCTTCAGGATTTTAAAAGAAGATTTCGATTTGATTTCGGAAATAACCATGAAATTGTTGTCCTGGGGTTGTGATGAGGGGGCGAGATCAATTCCCCTGACTGTGAGTATAAATTCTAGATAAATGGGGGGCCTGTCTCATCCTTTCGGCCGGAACGTCCGCGAAGGGCACCGGTCTGCGTCCCGATCGGGGGGAGCCGGCCCGTTGATACGGCACTCTCCCTCCTTTCCTCCCTTCCCCGGGGTGTAGAGAAAACAGTCGTTACAGGTAGGCATGTGAGAGAGGTGCATTCATCGGAATAAAAATGTTGTGCGGGGGTCAGGACCTAGAAAAAGAAGGGAAGTATGGTGGCGGCCAGGAATGTGATCAGGACCATGCCGAGGATGCCGATGACCGCCTTGTCCAGGAGATTCAGACGCTCTTCCCGGAAGGGGGTCCGGGCCCTGGTGCGCAGTCCGCGCATATCGATGGTCAGGCCGAGCACCGTGGCCCTGGAGAGAGCGTTAGAGACCAGGGGGATCAGCACGGGCGCGACACTTTTTATTCTGCCGATGAATCCCCGCCCCGGATAATATCCCCGTGCAAGCTGGGCTTCGTGGATCTTCCTGGCTTCTATCTGAAGGGTGGGGATGAACCGGAGCGCGATGAGGAACATCAGGTTGTAGTCGCTCGGTACGCCGATCTTCTCAAGGGTATTGACCAGGTCCCGCGGCTGGGTGGTGATCACAAACACCTGGAATGAGATGATGAGTATGGCGAACCTCAGCGTGAGGAGGATACCCGCATACAGCGCACCGGTGGTGACCGGGAGGTAGCCTCCCGGGAGGAGGTACCCGAGGACCTGGCCGTCCGGCATGGTGATGAGGGTGATGAGAATGAAGATCACGCTCATGGCAAGTATGAGGGCCATCTGCTGGAGGACCTCCCTGAGCACCCGGCCTGCAAGGGCCATACCAAGGACTGCGAGAAGGATAAGGCAGAGAAGGGCGATGTCAAGGGTGAGGATCGTGATCAGGCCCACCACTATGATGAGGAAGATCTTGGTTCCGGGGTGCATGCGGTGAAAGAGTCCATCCTTGTGGACATACTGCAGGATCTCGGACATGGACCTTTCACCCCCTCCTGCGGATATCAGATGAGATCTTCCCCGATTCCATGGTAATGATCCGATCGGTGCATTCCTCGGCCATCTGCCGGCTGTGGGTGACCATCACGATGGCCCGCCCGTCCCGCTGGAGGTGTTTTAAGATCTCCATGACCTCCCGGGCTTCCCTGCCGTCAAGCCCTGTGGTTGGCTCATCAAGCACGATGACCTTTGGCTGCATGGCAAGCACGCAGGCTATCGCGAGCCGCTGGCGCTCCCCCCTGGAGAGCCAGCGCGGGTAGAGATCCCGTGCATGGAGAAGGCCGGTCTCTGCAAGCATTCTCTCCATGACCTGGTCCGGGTGGGGGATGCCGAGGTTCAGGGTGCCAAACTTGATCTCCTCTGCCACAGTGTTGGCAAAGAACATGTGGTCCGGGTTCTGGAATACCAGGCCTACTGTATGTGCAAGTTCTGAGACAGGAGCAGTCCCGGCATTCTTTCCGTCCACCGTGACTGTTCCACTGGTGGAGCGGAGGAGCCCGTTGAAATGCTTGATCAGGGTGGTCTTCCCAGACCCATTCTCTCCCACGATGGCGATGAATTCACCCGGGGTAATGTCCAGGCTCACCCCTCTCAATGCTGGTACATCGCCGTAGCAGTGCACAAGGTCTTTCACAGAGACGACAGGCGCCGGGTCCGGAGGATGGGCAGGCAGAGAAAAGTCCTGTATCCCGGAGAAATCCGGGAGTATAACCCCTTTTACAAACTCATCGCCGACCAGGTCTTCGGGCGTGCCCAGGGACCGGACTTTTCCCATGTCCATCACCACCAGGCGGTCCACAAGGTCCCGGAAATGGGAAAACTTATGCTCTGTGAGAATGATGGTCTTCCCCTCTGCCTTGAGGTTTTTTAAGACAGAGACGATGCTTTTGGTTCCCCGCTCATCGAGCTCGGCGGTGGGTTCGTCGAGGATAAGGATGTCCGTGCCGAGCGCGAGCGTGGTGGCCAGTACCACCCGCTGCTTCTGGCCCCCTGAGAGGGCATAAGGGGCCCGGTCCTTCAGGGCCAGGAGCTGGGTGATCTCCATGATGGAGACGAGGCGCGCCTCGATCTGTTCGGGAGAGAGCCCCCGTCTCTCGAGTGCGGAGAGGATTTCCTCCTCAACAGTGGTGAAGATGAGCTGGGCTTCGGGGTCGTCAAAGACCATGCCAACCAGGCCCGAGATCTCGGAGAGACCAGGGTATTCTTTCACGTCCTTGCCCTGGATAGTGACCCGGCCCCTCTTCTGCCCTCCGTATTCATGCTCGAGAATGCCGGCTGCTGCCATGCACAGGGTGGTCTTTCCCGCACCGGAAGGGCCGGTGATGAAGATGCACTCTCCCGGCCTGACAGAGAGGGAGACATCTGAAATTGCCTCTCTTTCCCCCTGCGGGTAGGCATAACCGACCTCCTCGAGCTCAATCATCTACGAACCCCTGTTCAGTACCCTGTTTGCCGGGTAATACAGGATTTGGACGATGATGGCGTTGAAGACCGCGGTGATCACGACGATGGGCACAAAGACCAGGATGAATCCAAACACCGTGGAATACTTATCCAGGATCTTGGGGGCAACCGCGAGAAGGGCGATGGCCGCGAAGGAGAAGCCGCTTGCGAGGGTGGTCATAAATGTAGCCACGGCAGGCCCGCCGATCCTGCCTTTCAGGAGTGCATACAGCCCAAAGCAGACCAGCGCCCCAATCGGCTCGCTGATCAGGTTTGCCGGGGGGAATATGGAGCTTGAGATCAGCATGGAGAGGATACCTGCCACAATCCCAATTCCGAGCGCTTCGAGCACTTTTGGCCTGACCAGGATGATCCCCAGGCAATAGAAGGCGATGATCATGTTCGGGGTCAGCGGGGTGTGCAGCATGGCCAGGAAATAGCGTAATATGGCGCCTATGGCCAGCAATATGCCAACGATGGCAAT
>JALOPW010000002.1 GCA_025453675.1 Methanolinea sp. | reverse complement strand
GAAGGTCCAGTACCAGGAAGTGGGATCATTGAGGGAGGTATCGGTGAACCGGACAAATTCGGAGTTCGGGCATTCCGAGAGATAGGTGAAGTCAGCAATCGGGGGAACAAACGGGCAGACATAGATGTACTGGGATTTGGTAAGGGAGTCGGATCCAGCCTCGTTTGTGACGGTGAGCGTGACGTTATAGGTTCCCGGAAGGGTGTAGGTATGATTGGGGTTCTGCAGGGTGGAGGTACCACCATCCCCGAAGGTCCATGCCCAGGACGTAGGGTCATGAGTGGAAGTATCGGTGAACTGGACGAACAGCGGAGCAGGGCAGCCGGAGGTGGGGTTAGCAGTGAAGTTTGCTATCGGGGGATAAATGGGGCATATCGAGATGTATTCATATTTCGTAAGAGTGTCAGACCCGCATACATTCGTTACGGTGAGCGTGACGTTATAGGTGCCCGGTGTGGTGTACGTGTGGTTGGGATGCTGGAGCGCCGAAGTCGACCCGTCGCCGAATTGCCAGTACCAGGACGTGGGGATACCTGTAGAAAGGTCGGTGAACTGGACGAAGAGGGGAGCGGGGCACCCTGAAGTGGGTTCAGCAGAAAAGTCTGCAACAGGCATTGCAGGCGATTCGGTATCGTCACACAGCGTGAAGAGAAAACCACCCTGGCCTTTTGGCTCGAATGTGACAGGGTAGGGGTCGCTCGAGGGGAAGTTGGTCGAGTCGGTATATCCAGTAATGGATGCACATGTGCGTTCGTCGATACACTCGGAACAGGTCTGTCGGCTGATGGCGATCGCTGCCCCCACATCGTCACCGTTTCCGCCAAGATACGTGACATACTCCGGAGTCGTGTCCCATGGAACGAATTTTGCGACGAAGGCATCAGATACAGCAGTGCTGAACGGAGTTCCACCGACTCCGAAATAAGGCTGGTAGGGGTTGACCAGTGGCAGGTCATGGGAAAATGTGAACCCTGTCACATATGCGCTCCCGCATGAGTCAACTGCAATACCTTTTCCTTCATCGTTGTTGATCCCCCCAATATAGGTCGAGTATTCAAGCGAACTGCCATCCGGCGAGAGCCTGCTGTAGAATGCATCAGCGCACCCGCCTGGCCCCTGGTAAGGGTTTTTCACCGGGAATACACCGAGAATGGTACCTCCGGTCACGTGAGCACGGCCTTTCGCGTCAACGCCAATAGACCGCCCCGAATCTACCTGGGTCCCCCCAAGGTAGGTCGAGTAGAGAAAAGCATCTCCATCAGGGCTGACCTTGGTGATGAATGCATCGCTCCATACTCCCCCGGCGAGGGTGGGTTGCATGGCATTCCTTACCGGGAAGTTCCGGGAGAATGTTTCCCCTGTGACATAGGAGTTCCCTTCACTATCAACGGCAACCCCGCTCCCTGCATCCAGCTTCGATCCCCCCAGGAATTCAGAGAAGAAGATCAGGGATCCATCACCACTGATTTTCAGAATAAATGCATCCTGGTTTCCGCCATAGGTGGTGTTGTGGTCAGGGACGACGACCGGGAAATCAGGAGACAGAGTATTGCCGGTGATGTATGCATCTCCTTCCCCATCGACGTCAACCCCGTTCCCCCTGTCCTCTCCTGCACCCCCGAGATACGTGGAGAAAATGGGCGTGGAGCCATCCGGTGACAGTTTTACGGCGAATGCGTCAGTGGCGCCTGCCAGGTAATCCTGTATGGCATCTACGGTGGGAAAATCAGTTGAATCGGTCTGCCCGGTGATATATGCATGCCCTGCTACATCGACGCTTATCCCTCTCCCGGTCTCATCGCCGCTGCCGCCGAGATACGTCACATACATGGGAGCAGTCCCATCAGCGTTGATCTTTGCGACCACTACATCAGTCCCCTCGCCGCTCACCCCATAGGAGCCCTCTGCCATGGTGTAGGGGGCAGGGAAGGATTCACCGGTCACATATGCGTTCCCGGAACTGTCTACCGCAACGGAACGGCCATACGCAACACCGATCCCCCTCAGGTAAAGCCCGTATTTCATCACCGGGTCGATGATGAGTGGGCGGGAGCGATCATAGGGCCCTGTGACGAAGCCCACACGGTTGCCACCTTTCAGGATATACGAGGCACTGACCTGGACTTCCTCGCCGTCGATCTCCTGGAAACACACCGGAGGTAACTCCATCAGTTCCCCGGCAGCGCTCCTGATGCGAAGCGATCCATCGTCATCCAGTGTCATGCCCTCGATCCCTGAATATTCAAGGATGATATCGTCTGGAGACGCACCCGGTGCCACGATGAATGCGCTCTTCAACCCTTCAGGAGTTCCCTCATACTGAAGGTCAATCCCGGAATAGAGTTCATGGTATTGGATCCTTTTGTAAGTCGGAATGCCGGTGAGCCACTTCCCGGGATCATTCCCGACCAGGAAGTTCACTTTCCCTTCAAGGGGATCAAGTCCAGTGATCAGGGGTGCGGGTTCGGCACCAACGAACCTGTACCCGACCAGGGTGGTGGTGGGGGTATTCTCCACCATGGTCACCAGTCTGACCGTCATCCCTGAAACAGTGAAGAATATGGATCCGTCATCTGATATGACCACATATTCCACTTCATCCTCGCTCTGCCCGGCATTCTCGATGAAACGCAGGGGCGTTGCCGTCAAATGCCCCTGTATCCCTGTCTCTCCGCCGTCCACGACAGAACGGGCGATATCCACCTGTGCATCCCCCATGGATGGATCCCCAATATGGAGATCCATGAGGGGGATACCTGCCGAGGCGGAAATCCCTATAATGAGGAGAGAGACAAGTACCACTAGCCACCTAAGCCTATTAGTCCTCATAAAAAGCCTGTACTGTGATGTGGAGTAAGTTACTATATATAAATTTAGTGGTGAATTTGGTTGGATAAGACGTATTTTTCCTTTCTGTCCCTGATCTCTGGGGGAGTATTGCTACACTCTTGACTGGTGGCGCCATGTGACCGGTACACGGGGAAGTACCGGGCGTTCCGGTATGAGAATGGATATGTGCCTTCCCCTCCCACGTTGTGTACTCGAAAGATGTGAAGGAGTGGTGGACAATTTTTCCAGGGGGGGAGATATGAGCAGAATATACCAGAGGGTCTTTGCCAGGGAGTATAACGAGTCCCGCGTGAGGTTCGGGGAGAGTGAGAGCCCCTCTTATTCCGCCATTCTCACCCCGGGGGGTGCAATCTGCACAGATCTCTTTTGTGCGGGTGCTCTTCTCGAGCGGCAGGGCAGGAAGGGAGAACTCATGTATGCACGTCTCGCGGATCCCACCGGGGCTTTCGGGCTCCACATTGATCGCACCGATCAGGCTGCAGCCGGAATCCTGGAATCGATGGAGATCCCCTGCTTTGCCACGGTCATCGGGGAGGCCAGGATGACGGGGGCGGGAGGGATGAGCAGGTGTACTGTCCGGGTACGGGAGATAAGGGAGGTTGACCGGTATGTCAGGGACAGCTGGGTGCTTCGCACCGCCGGTCTCACCTTTGGGCGCATCGAAGATCTCTATGCAGCACTCAATTGCGAGAGAAGCGATGCACGAATAGAATCCATGATCACCCACTATCACCTCGATGTCCCCCGGCTGAGGGACCTGGCCCTGATGGTGAAAGAGGCGATCAAGGGGGTGAATGCCGCTCAACCGGTCAATTCACAGGAGAAAAGACCCGAGGAGACAGTCCTGGATATCATTCGAGAACATGGGGGGAAGAATGGGATCACTCTGGAAGAGATCACGCGGAGGGCGGCACGGCAGGGCCTGGGACCTCTGGAGGTGGGAAGAGCGGTGGAGTCGCTGCTGCAGGACGATGAGTGCTACCAGCCTGCCAGGGGCGTTTTGAAACTCTTATGAGACTGGAGTTCCTGGATCGGGGCCCGGCCCTGCTGGTCGAGGAGAATATCCGCGTCCTGGTGGTGGGTGACCTGCACCTTGGTATCGAGTCAGACCTCTCACGGCACGGCCTGCATATCAGGAGCCGTAGCAGAGAGAGGAAGGAGCGTATCCTCTCATGCATCGAGTCTGCCGGACCGGATCTCCTGGTCCTCCTCGGCGATGTCAAGCATAACGTTCCCCTCACCAGCAGGCAGGAATTCCGGGAACTTCCGGGGATCCTGGACTCGCTCCGGTCAAGCGTGACCCTTCGCCTGGTCCCGGGAAACCATGATCCGGGTATTGAGAAGTTCTTCCATGAACAGGAAGTGCTCCCGAAGGGTGGAGCTCTCATCGACGGTGTGGGGTATATCCACGGGCATACCTACCCCGATACCGCCCTGCAGGGGCACCTCATCATATCAGGGCATCACCATCCCATGGTGACCATCCGGGACCAGGTGGGGTGTGCACTCCGGGCACCTTGTTACCTCCTGGCCCCCGTGGACGATTCCTGCCTGCAATTCCCCCCATCTCCCGATCGGGTGAAGGATAAGACCCGGGTGCTCTTCATTCCCGCCCTGAACGAGCTTGCCGGCTATGATATCCTGCGTACGGTAGAGGAGCCCTTCAGCCCGCTCTCCCGGTGCATGAAGACTGCTCAATCGGAGGTATTCCTGGCGGACGGGACATTCATCGGCCCCCTGGCATCCCTGGAGGAATATGGAGACGACAAAATCTCCTGATCACCGGGTGCAGGAGTGCATACGGGCACGGGGTTTTTCCCGGCTCTCCGAGATCCAGGCAAAGGCCATCCCCCTTGTCAGGGAAGGGAGACATCTCCTCCTGATAGCCCCGACCGGTACCGGGAAGACCGAGAGCGCCATGATCCCGGTCTTTGAAGCCATGCGGTCCCATACGGGGGAAGGTTTTTGCACCCTCTACATCACCCCCCTCAGGTCGCTGAACCGCGATATGCTGCAGCGGCTTGAGTGGTGGTGCAGGGAGCTCGGCTTCCGGGTGGGGGTCCGGCATGGCGACACCCCGCAATCAGAGCGCAGGAAACAGGCGTTGCATCCCCCGGACCTCCTGATCACCACACCGGAGACCCTCCAGGCACTCTTCATGGGCAAGGTGCTGCGAAAACACTTATCCAGCGTAAAATACGTGGTTATCGACGAGATCCACGAGCTTGCCGGGAGCAAGCGGGGCGCCCAGCTGGCGGTGGCCCTGGAACGGGTAAGGGAGTATGCAGGGGAATTCCAGCGCATAGGGCTCTCTGCGACGGTGGGAAACCCGGATGAGGTGGGACGCTTCCTCTGCGGAACCCGGGATTTCTCCGTCGTCTCCGTGCCGGTGGCCAAGCACCTGGAGATCTCCGTCGATTTTGCCGGGGACTCCTTCGAGAAGCAAGGTGAGTGGGTATCCCGTGCAATCGATCGACACGCCTCCACCCTGGTCTTCGTGAACACACGGGTGACCGCTGAGGCCCTCGGCCATCATCTCTATCCCAGGGGGGACGTGGAGGTTCACCATGGGTCGCTCTCGAAGGAAGTGAGGATAGAGGCAGAAGAGCGGTTCAAGTCCGGGGAGGTGCGTGCACTCATCAGCACCTCCTCGATGGAACTTGGGATTGACATCGGCCGTATAGAGCACGTAATTCAGTTTGGTTCACCGCGGGAAGTGGGGAGGCTCGTGCAGAGGGTGGGCCGGGCCGGACACCAGATGGATGCGGTCTCAAGGGGTACAGTACTCGCAACGGGTTTTGATGACCTGCTCGAGTCCATGGTTATCGCCAGGCGGGCAAAGGAAGGCCAGGTGGAGGACGTGACACTTCACCTGAACGCGGCGGATGTGCTGGCAAACCAGGTGGCAGCGCTGGCGGTGGAATACCGTGAGATATCCAGGGGCCGGATCAGGGAGATTGTGGAGAGGAGCCACCCCTTTGCCGGGGCCGGGGCACTCGTTGACGAGGTCTGCGCCCAGATGGCGGAGCATGGCCTGATCCGGTTGGAAGGGGACATGGTGCGATCCGGGGGGCGGTCCAGGCGCTACCTCTCCTCCAATCTCTCCATGATCCACGATGAGCGGAAGGTGGCTGTCTTTGACATGGTCTCCAGGAAGACGGTGGGGACGCTCGATGAATCGTTCGTGGTGGGTTTTGTACATACCGGGGCTGTCTTTATCACCAAGGGGCAACTCTGGAGGGTTCTTGACATGGAGGAGGGAAGGATCACCGTAGAGCCGGCAAAAAAGGCGAAAGGAGAGCTCCCCTCCTGGGAGGGAGAGCAGATCCCTGTGCCTTTCTCCATCGCCAGGGAGGTAGGAGCCCTCCGGAGATCCAGGGACTTCTCATCCTATCACGCCGGGGAGAAATCCATTGAGTTCGCCCGCCGGTTTCTCGGGGAGATGGATAAAAACCGTTCCCGTATCCCCAACGACACACTCGTCACCCTCGAAAACGCTCCGGAAGGGGTGGTCTGCAATGTCTGTGCCGGGCATAAGGCCAATGAGGCCCTGGCACGTGTCCTCTCCATCCTTCTCTCAGCCCGGTACGGGACCACGGTGGGGATCG
Organism: Methanolinea sp.; assembly: GCA_025453675.1. GTDB lineage: Archaea > Halobacteriota > Methanomicrobia > Methanomicrobiales > Methanospirillaceae > Methanolinea_A. Next base: position 100,633 of record JALOPW010000002.1, on the reverse strand, counting down.
AGATCGATGCCTACCGTATCTATCTGCGCCTCCCCTCATCGGTGAAGGCGGCGGACGTCCGGGAGATACTTACTGGACTGGACCCTTCGCACCTGGAGGGTATCCTGCAGCTCGCCATGAAGAGGACGGCGCTCTTCAAGTGGAAGATGGTGCAGGTGGCCAAGAAGTTCGGGGCCATCGATCCGGATGCCGAGTATGACAGGATCAGCACCCACAAACTTATTGATCTCTTTGAAGGTACCGTGGTGCAGAGAGAGGCTTACCGGGAGCTGTTCTCGGTGTACATGGATGTACCAGCCGCATCAGCGATCGTCTCCATGGTGCGGGAGGGATCTATCAGTGTGGGCATCTCTCCTTTGAGCCTGCTCGGGGCTGAAGGCCTCTTCTCTTCCCGCGACCAGATATCACCTCCCACCGCGGACCAGGCAGTGATAGGGACACTGAAACGCCGCCTCGAGCATCAGGAGGTGATTCTGGCATGCATGCACTGCAGGGAGTGGAAGAGCAGGACGGTGGTGTCGAGGGTTCCCGATCCCCCCCGCTGCCCTCTCTGCAATGCAGGCCTGGTGGCGGTCTTAAAGCCCTGGGAGGAGCCCCTGATTGCCATGGCAAAAAAGAAGAAGATCCAGGACGGGGAGGAACGGGCAGTCGAACAACGGTTGCTCCGGAATGCAAATCTCGTGCTCTCAGCCGGGAAGAAGGCAGTGACCGCCCTTGCCGCAAGGGGTGTGGGTCCGGAGAATGCCTCCCGCATCCTCTCCACCCTCGCAGAAGGGGATGGGTTCTACAGGGAGATCATCAGGGCAGAGAGGAACTACATCCGCACAAGGCGATTCTGGTGAGTCAGAGGATCGCGCCGATCTTCTGCTCAAGGAAATCCAGGCCTCTCTTGATCTCCTCGAGTGTCTTGCCCCCGGTGAGGATGATCTTTCCGGATGAGAAGAGCAGGGCCACAATTTTTGGGTCCTTTATCCGGTATACAAGGCCAGGGAACTGTTCCGGCTCGTACTCGATATTCTCCAGGTTCAGGGTGATCACCACCTTGTTCAGGTTGATATTCTTCCCGATATCATAGGAGCAGACGATGTTGGTGATCCCCACCCGCGGTTCGGCATAGGTCTTCACTCCTGCATCCTTCATAGCTGCAATGATCAGGGAGAGCCCCTCTTTTAAGGCCTCCTGGTCGCGGATACCGGTAAGGACAACCTTGCCGGAGGAGAAGATAAGAGATGCGATTTTGGGATTTTCCATCCTGAATACCGCGCCCGGGAACCGTTTCTGGTTGAGCTCGCAGTGCTCGATCTTGCTCGAGATATCTGCGAGATCGATTGCGTCGGCAATGGCCCCAGAAGCCACGATATTCTCGATCTTTAAAGAGTCGTACCTCTTGTCGACCATTGCTATTACATCCCCTTTGCGCAGCATAATACTAATCGGATACCTTTATGTCCCTCCATTGGGCCGCATTTCCCGGGAAAAATGAACAGATTCAAATCCGGGGATTGAGAAATAATATAGGTTTTTATGGAGGGAACAACCGAATCGCCAGGGAAGTATGAGCAGCTCTGCAGCAATTTTGAGATACACGTCCCCAGACATTTCAATTTCGGGTTTGACGTCATCGATTCATGGGCAGAGAAGGATCGGAACAAGCTGGCCATGATATGGGTGAACCAGAAGGGGCAGGAGAAGAAATTCTCGTTCCGTGACTTGAAGAACCTCTCCAATCAGGCTGCAAACGTCCTGATCAAATACGGTATACAGAAGGGAGACAGAGTTCTCCTCATACTGCCCCGGGTCCCTGAATGGTGGGTCTTTGTGATTGCCCTGATTAAACTGGGGGCGGTGGTGTGCCCCTGCCCCACCATGCTCACCCCAAGGGACATCAAATACCGCCTGAACGTGGGCAAATTCAAGATGATCATCACCAATATCGAGCATACCGGGAAGGTCAACGAGGTAGCCGACGAATGCCCGGCCCTCTCATGCCGGTTTCTGGTGGACGGGGAGCTCCCCGGCTGGATCAGCTATCCCGTGGAGCTCCTCTACCCGGCCCCGGTCTCGCATCATTCGGTGAGCATGCCGGTGGACAAAAAGACCCTCTCCACCGACCCCATGCTCATCTATTTCACCTCCGGGACTACAGGGGAGCCCAAGATGGTCCTCCACAACCACAGTTATCCCCTTGGGCACCTGGTCACCGCCGGCCTTTGGCAGGACCTCACCCCCAATGATGTGCACTTCACCTATTCGGACACCGGGTGGGCCAAGTGCGCCTGGGGAAAGATATTCGGGCAGTGGATCCAGGGCGCATGCCTCTTTGTCTATGATGTACGGGGCAAGTTCAAGGCCACCGAGCTTCTCCCGATGATGGAGAAGTACGAACTCACCACCTTCTGCGTCCCGCCTACCATCTACCGCATGCTGATCCTTGCAGACCTGGAGAAGTTCGACCTCAGGGAGCTCAGACACTGCGTGAGTGCAGGCGAGCCACTCAACCCCGAGGTAGTGCGGGTCTGGCAGGAGGGGACAGGCCTCTCTATCGCGGAAGGATACGGGCAGACCGAGACGGTCTGCTGCATAGGCACATTCCGGGGGATGAAGATCAAGCCCGGATCCATGGGAAGGCCCGCCCCTGGCTGGCACATCGAGCTTCATGATGAGGAGGGAAGGCCCGTGGGTGAGCGCGAGGAGGGAAGGATCGCCATCAGACTCGATCCCCGCCCGGTAGGCCTCTTCGTGGAATACCTCAACAATCCCGAGGCCAATGCCGAGTCATTCGTGAATGGGTTCTACTACACCGGGGACAAGGCCTACATGGACGACGACGGCTACTTCTGGTTCGTGGGCCGCGACGACGACATCATCAAGAGTTCCGGGTACCGCATCGGCCCCTTTGAGGTGGAGTCGGCCCTCCTCGAGCACCCGGCTGTGGCGGAATCTGCGGTGATCGGCTCACCCGATCTCATCCGGGGGACCATTGTGAAGGCTTTCGTGGTATTGAAACCCGGGTTCGAACCGTCTGAGCGCCTTGTGAAGGATATCCAGACGCATGTCCGGAAGAATACCGCCCCCTACAAGTATCCAAGAGCCATTGAGTTCGTGGCCGAACTCCCAAAGACACTCTCCGGGAAGATCAAGCGGAACGAGCTTCGGATCAGGGAGATGGAGAAGTTCAATACTGCACAGTGAGATATCCGATCCCATTTTTCCGTCTCTTTTTTTGTCCAAAAGCATCTTCTGCATCCTGAGGTTCTTTTTATTTCCATCGGAACCCCTCAGGCTGAATTCGGCACCCTTTTTAACGATTCTGGAACAACATGTCAGTTCATATGGCTGCCACGGGGCACAACATGTACAATTACCAGGAAGTCTATACGCACTTCTCCCTGGAGGTCCCGGAATACTACAATTTCGGGTTTGATGTCATTGACAGGCTGGCTGAAAAGGACAGGAACAGGCTGGCCATGATCTGGGTGGACCAGGAGGGCCATGAGAAGACCTTCACATTCAGGCAGATGATGAACCTCTCCAACTCTGCTGCGAACATGCTCCTCAAGTACGGCATAAAGAAGGGGGACAGGGTGATCATCATGCTCACGAGGGTTCCGGAGTGGTGGATCTTCGCCATTGCCTGCATCAAGCTCGGGGCAGTCTTCTGCCCCTGCCCGACGATGCTCACCGGAAAGGATCTCAAGTACCGGATCAACGCGGCGAAGATCCGGATGGTTGTCACAGATAAAGAGAACGCCGGGAAAGTCGAGGAGATCTGCACCGAGTGCCCCACCCTCCATTCCCGCCTGGTGATCGATGCCGATCTGCCCGGCTGGATAAGCTACCGCGAGGAGCAGGACTACCCCGCACCGGTCTCCCGGCGGCTTGTCACCATGAGCGGGATGGAACGGACCAGGTCGACTGACCCTCTCGTCATCTACTTCACCTCGGGGACCACGGGGGAGCCCAAGATGGTGGTCCACAACCATTCCCTCCCGCTCGGCCATGTCACGACAGGTAAATTCTGGCTGGATCTCCAGGAGAATGACCTTCACTTCACCCTTGCAGACACCGGCTGGGCCAAGTCGTCGTGGGGGAAGTTCTTTGGTCCCTGGATCCAGGGTGCCTGTATACTGGTGTATGATATCCGGGGAAGGTTCAAGGCCACTGAGCTCCTGCCTATCCTCGAGAAATACGAGGTGACGGTCTTCTGCGCACCCCCGACTGTCTACCGCATGCTGATCCTTGCGGACCTGAAAAAGTATGATTTGAAGGAGCTCCGGCACTGCGTGAGTGCAGGCGAGCCGCTGAACCCCGAGGTGATCAGGGTCTGGAAGGAGGGAACCGGTCTTGTCATCTACGAGGGGTACGGCCAGACAGAGCTCGTGCTGGTCATCGGGACCTTCCCCTGCATAGAGGCCCGCCCTGGTTCCATGGGAAAGCCCTCCCCGGGATGGCATGTTGAACTCCAGGACGACGAGGGGAGACCTGTACCTGCCGGGGAGGTGGGGAGGATCGCCATCCGGGTCAGGCCCCGGCCGATCGGTCTCTTCGATGGCTACCTCTATGACAAGGAGGCCAACGAGAATGCGTTCGTCGGGGATTTCTACTATACCGGGGACAAGGCCTACGCAGACGAGGACGGGTACTACTGGTTCGTGGGCAGGGATGATGACGTGATCAAGAGCTCGGGCTATCGCATCGGGCCCTTCGAGGTGGAGTCGGCTCTCCTCGAACACCCTGCAGTAAAAGAAGCCGCGGTGGTGGGCTCTCCCGACGTGATCCGGGGGATGATCGTGAAAGCTTTCATCGTGTTGAAAGAGGGTTTTTCCCCAAGCGAGCAGCTCGTGAAGGATATACAGAAGTTCGTCAAGAAGACCACCGCCCCGTACAAGTATCCGCGGGCGATCGAGTTCGTGGATGACCTCCCAAAGACCATTTCGGGGAAGATAAAGCGGAATGTCCTGCGTGAGAAGGAGATGCAGGCAGGCTCTCACGGAGGGAACCTGTGAGCGGGTGAAGCGGTTTTCTGCTTGACGCTTTCTTGCCATTGAATCCACATCTTTATTTTCCCGGACAACTTACCAGTAGGAGGAGCGAGGGTAGCCAAGCCCGGTCAACGGCGCCAGGTTCAGGGCCTGGTCTCGAAGGAGTTCTTGGGTTCAAATCCCATCCCTCGCATGCATCATTTTTAAAAAAAACTACATGATTCACTTCGAGACACACGCATACGCATTCATGAAAACGGCACAGCCATTTTGGCATGAAAACCGCATTCGCGGTTTTCATCAGGGGGGCAAGTGACCCGACAGTCTCATGTGCGTTTCATTGGGAAAAAGTGTGTAAATTGAGGGGAACCCCCCCCAATTAGACCCCGCAAACAAATTGAGCGTGTTTAAATCACTTTTCCTTTACGGAATCCGAGAATGGCAACGACGATGAGGAGGATTCCCATAATTGTTGAGAGATAGTCCATGATCCCCGGTGCGGCCATCACCTGCATAAATCCTGTGATGAAAAGGAAAAAGCCGACCACGAGAAGGAGGATATTGATGATCTTCGGATCCATACTTGTTTACTCAATATATTGGTATAAAAGCGTTTCACTGCTCAAAATTGCGTTATTCAGAAAAAATAAAAAAAAATCCGAGGATCCCCTCAACTTCTTCTGAAGAAGACCAGGACCCCGAGGATTGCCAGGGCACCGGCTATCACAGGGAGGGAAAGTGGGGATCTCGTGGGCGCTGTGGTGGGAACCGGGGTAAGCATCCCCATCACCTGCGCAGACTGCCCGGCAGCGACCTGGACGGTGTATTGAGCATCAGTATAGCCGGGCATCTTGAACGTCACCACGTGTGAGCCAGTGGTGACATCGTGCAGGGTGAGAGGGGCAAATCCCTTGTACACGTTGTCGAGGTATACATCCGCCCCGGATGGGGAGGACTGGGCCGTGATGTCCCCTGTCGTGGATGGCACTGATCCGGGGTTCAGTGCTGCCGATACCGTGGTGGTCTTCCCGGCTGATACCGCGACGCTGGTGGAATAGTCCTGGTACCCGCTCTTCAGCAGTGCAACGACATGTGCCCCGGGAGAGACTCCCGTGATATCAAATAGATTCCCCTGGAGAGTTTTCCCACGGTAATTTCCGTCAAGGTAGATGGCTGCCCCATCTGGAACTGAACTGACGAGGATATCGCCAGTGGTGGGCTGGTATACGGGATTCAGCGACGCAGAAACGTACGCCTCGCTACCAGCCGAAATATCCACGTTGCGGGTGTAGTCCTGATAGCCTGAGAGGTGAAGGCGGACTGCATGCCTGCCAGAACTCAGAGAGCCGATAGTGAGGGGGGTATAGCCCCGGTAGATATCGTCCACGTAGACCTCTGCCCCGGACGGCGATGAAGTGACCCGGAGGGAGCCGGTGGTCTGCATGGGAGAGAGTGATGCGCTCACGCTGGAAGTTCCTCCCGCACTCACGCTGACAGAGGTACTGTAGGGGAAGTATCCCGACATGGAGATCTCGACCGTGTGGTAACCGGGCGTCACGTACCTGAATGTTCCCGGGGTCATCATGGTCTCGCCCCCGTCAAGCCTTGCAATGGCACCGGAGGGAGAGGAACTCACCTGGATGGTCCCGGTCTGGACCACGGGCTGAAGATCGGCATTCACATAAATGGTCTGCCCCTGAGACGGGTTCTGGTTGTAAGTCCTTGTCCACGTATTGTATCCGTACTTGCTGATGGATATGGAATGCGATGGGGTGCCGGTCGTGTACACCTCGGTGACCACCGGCGTCTCTCCGAGGAATTTCCCGTCGAAGATCACATCGGCTCCACTCGGGACCGAGCTGATGGAGAAATACCCCTGGTCTCCTCCTGGTAGAGCCGGACCCGGCCCGAGAGGAAGCTCACGGTAGGCCATCCCCTCCGAGGGGGGGGGAGTCGGTTCCGTGGTAACCGGGTCAAAGGGGGAGTCCTCTCCCATTGCAAACCCTGTTCCCATCACCATGATGCAGAGAACGCAGAATACGAGTGCGAATGATTTCATTTTTCTTTCCTCTTCAAAATTATACTAGGATTCTTCGAAGCCCTTCTTGATTAAGGCTTCTACCCCGATTTTTCGAATGATAATCACTTCGTGTTTTTCATGATTTATGCTCGACCGCACTGCGGTCATAGGCGGTTTGAATGAAAATGGCTTCGCCATTTTCATAATTCAGGGTATAGTAGCAATCTAGCCACCAACATTTTTTTCGGACGGTATGAATAATCCCATTTCATTGAAGTGAATTTCCTTGCTGTTATGTAATTTTCAGATGATAACTTCGTTCCGAAAGGCCAATGTGTAAAGTTTTTGAACCGCCGCCGGGGCGTCCTTCGGGGGTGGCGGGGTCAATCGCAAATATGATATGGGACCGAGAACCCACACTTTTTTCACCGGAATTTTGGTGATATAATTTTCCTTCCTTCCTCGTCCTGAATTATTACCGAGATTGGTGGTAATAATAACACTATACCCTAATTTATGTCCGAAATCCTGAAAGGAGATCATAGTGTGTTCGAATGAAAATCACTTCGTGATTTTCATGCTTTATGCTCGATCGCAGGGTGGTCATAGCGGTAAATATGAAAATGGCTGCGCCATTTCCTATGAAAATGCCCCCGGCATTTTCATGCGTCGGGCCTGTTGCGAAATGTATCATTCTTGCTTTCATCAGGGGGGCATGTGACCCGAAAGTCTCATGTGTGTTTCACGATGGCTCATCCCCTGTTGCAGGGCAGGAGCCCTGGTCGAATGAGGTGTTGCGCCCGAAATCTCTCTGCAACGGTCTTTTGAAGAGATACCACTCCCCAGGCGGGTGGAATGCCGGAGTCTGCTGATGCCAGATAAACAGGGGCAGCTGAACCTGGATATCTGTTGTCATAATCACAACAAATCTTTAAGAGGATGTACATTCTACCTGAATAGGATTTATGGCCCTCCACACCCCCTACGAATACCTTGCAGATGTAGTCACACGGAGGCCAAAAGCAGTCCTTTTCCTCGTGGGGGTGGTCCTGTTTACCTCACTTCTCGGCACCACTTTCGTCACCATGCAGACCGGGTCAGAGACCTACATGGACAAAAATACCGAGCGGGGGATGCTGCTCGACAAATATTCCTCGACCTTCCAGTCCGACAGTCTCATGCTCCTCGTGGAGAGCGATGATGTCCTGGACCCCGCAGTGCTGGCATATATGAACCGGCTGCAGGAAGATGTCGCCAACCAGCGCTATGTGAGCGGGGTCTCGAGTGTGGTGGATCTCGCCAGGGGTATGAACGGGGGAACCATGCCCTCCACCAGTGCGGAGATCGAGATGGCCCGCCAGAAGCTGCCCCCCGAGGTCTTCTCCCGGTACGTCCCCTCCAACCTGATGACCATCATGGTGGTCACCCTGGAACCTGGCCTTTCCCAGGATGTACAGGCAACCGCGGTGACCAACCTGGAGTCCATCGTGAGCATCTCCAGTCCTCCTCCCGGTGTCCGGGTGGTGGTCACCGGTGATCCCGCATTTCAGCAGCAGATGGGGGAGGAGATGGGGCAGTCCATGGGGACCCTGATCATGGTGGCCATGGTCCTCATGGTCATCGCAGTGGGCCTCTTCTTCTCCCATGTCCGCTACCGGTTCCTCTCGGTGCTGATCGTGGCGAGCGGGCTGATTCTCACGTTCGGGATCATCGGGTTCTCCGGGCTTCCCATCACCATGGTCACCATAGGGGCCTTCCCGGTGCTCATAGGAATCGGCATCGATTATGCCATCCAGTTCCATGCCCGGTTCGACGAGGAGGCCCGGACCTCCACCCTGGCGGAGGCCGCCCGCACCACCATCACCAGGTCAGGGCCGTCCATCCTCTACGCCATGCTCTCCACCTCTATGGGGTTCCTGGCCCTGCTCATCTCCCCGGTCCCGATGATCCGCAGTTTCGGGCTGGTCTGCGTCATAGGGGTGGCCTCCTGTTACCTGGTTGCCCTGGTGGCGGTTCCGACAGTGGGAGTGATGTTCCGTTACCGGCCAAAGGCGGGTGAGAATTCAGGAAACACCCAGAACGAGAAGAAGCATGCCATGGAGTCCTACAATGACTTCCTGGGCAAACTCGCCGGAAAAGTGGCCAGGCACCCGGTGCCCATCCTCATCCTCTGCGCCCTGATCGCATTTGTTGGCTTCCAGATGGACAACGAGATTGTCATCAATACCAACGAGGACACTTTCGTCCCCCCGGACATGCCGGCGATCATAGACCTCAAGAAAGTGAGCCGGACTATGGGGTCCACCTCCTCACTCCCTCTGTACGTGCGGGGGGACAATGTCCTGGACGTGGAAGCAGTCTCCTGGATGTACCAGTTCCAGGAGTATGAAGTCATCCATAACGACAAGATCACCGGATCCAGGAGCATCGCGAATTACCTTGCAGAGTACAACGGGGGCATCCTCCCCCGCACCAGTGCGGAGATGGACACAGCACTCGAAAAGATACCCGCAGAGATAAGGAAACGATATATAAGCGGGAATTCCGAGGCCATCATCGAGTTCTCGACGGTCGATATGGAGAACGAGGTGGCGATGTCCATGATTGAGAATGTCCGCCGGGACCTCTCGTGGAACCAGCCGCCCCCCGGGATCACGGCGGGTGTGACCGGGATGGGGGAGATGTTCACCAACCTCATCGATGAGATCGGCAAGGGCAAGACACAGATGACCTTCCTGGCATTTATCCTGATCTTCGTATTCCTTCTCCTGGTGTACCGGAAGTTCGGAAAAGCTGCCACCCCTGTCATCCCCATCATGATGATCGTGGGGTGGAACGGGCTGATCATGTACGTGCTTGGGATCGACTACACCCCCATGACGGCGACGCTCGGGTCCATGACCATAGGGGTGGCCTCTGAGTATACCATCCTGATCATGGAGCGGGCGTACGAGGAGAGGGCCAGGGGATGCGACCTCGTCCCTGCCATCACCCGGGGTGTGCAGCAGATCGGGACCGCCATCACCGTCTCCGGCATGACCACGGTCTTTGGCTTTGCGGCACTCATCGTCTCCAGTTTCAACATGATCAGCAATTTCGGCGTGGTCACGGTGATCACTGTCGGTTTCTCCCTGATTGGCGCCATCATCGTCATGCCCGCGGTATTGGTGCTGGTGGGAAGGCTGGAAGGTGACGGAAGGCATGAGAAGGATCCGGATCCCTCTTCCTGAAAGACCCGGGATGCGGGGGGCCAAGTATCATCTCTCCAAGGAACCAACACCCTGATGAGCCGTCCCTATGGCAACCGGATGCGAACTGGTTCTCTCAAATGTTCTCCTCCCTGGGGGGAGGGTTGCGGATCTCTCCCTCGCCGGGGGGAGAGTATGCCACGTGGGAGCAGGGCTTGCCACCACGGCGGTCATCGACTGCCGGGGAATGACGGTTCTCCCCGCAGCGGTGGACATGCATGTCCACATGAGGGGGAGGATCCAGAGCCACAAAGAGGACTGGGGGAGCGGGAGCAGGAGCGCCCTTGCAGGGGGTGTGACCGTGGTGGTGGACCAGCCGAACACCATCCCTCCCCTGACCACCTGCGAATCGTTTATCCGACGGGTCAATGAGGCCAGGGAAGCATCACTGTGCCACTTTGCAATCAATGCAGGATACACCCCTGGGAGCGACCTGCCCGCACTGTGGGGTGCAGGGGCCATGGCCTTTGGAGAGCTCTTTGCCGCGCCATCAAGTTATGGAGAGTGCCTGCAGCCCGGCGACCTGTGCGCTGCTCTTGAGACCGTGGGATCCCTTGGAGGTCTCTGCACCATCCATGCCGAAGAGATCGGGAGCATGCCGGACCGGGATCTCCCCTCCCATCATGCAGCCCGGTCACCGCGGGGTGAGTGCCGGGCGGTACGATGGGTCAGGGAGTTGAATACCCATGCATGCAGGCTCCACTTCTGCCACATGAGCAGTGCAGAATCGGTGTTGAACGCAGGTGATTCGACCGTTGAGGTCACGCCACACCACCTCTTCACCTCTCTTGAGGAGTTTGACCCCTCTGATGCCCGCGGAAAGGTCAACCCTCCATTACGGCCGGACGCGGTGCGCAGGGATCTCCTGTCTGTATGGGACAGGATAGATGTCCTGGCATCGGATCACGCCCCTCATACCCCGGCAGAGAAGGACCAGTCATTTGAGAGCGCCCCTTCAGGCATTCCTGGTGTCGAGACCATGGTGCCCCTGGCCCTGGCCTTCTGCAGGGAGAGAAAGATACCCATAACCTCCCTGATGGAGAAGACGTCATGGAGACCTGCAGAGATCCTGGGAATCCCGAGGGCAGGGTTTTTCGTGGGTGACCGGGCTGATTTTGCGGTGTATCCCGGGGAGGACGTGGTCATTCGTGCAGAGATGCTCCACAGCAGGGCCAGTTGGACCCCCTTTGAGGGGAAGAGAGCGGTCTTCCCCGGGACGGTGATCATGGGCGGGAGGGTGGTCTGCCGGGAAGGGACATTCTTCCCCGGTGACCCGTCATGGTTCCCGGGGAGAGGCTTTATAGGACCGGCACCTATCAAGAATGGTGCCGACACAGCACAGCCATAGGTCCCCGGGGGATCGATTGGCGAACGCCTGGAGGTGAACCACGGGACAACCCGGCTGTGCGACAGGCACCGCCCGGCAATGGGTATAAACAGGGGAGGGACGGGATCAGCCCACCGGTGATCCGCAGTTGTTAATGCCGGGCGACATCACCTTTACTATACGTGGATACGCTACGTGATGCCCTGACCGAAAGCAGGGAGGGGACCATCATCTCCCTCGAAGTCACGGCCGGATCGAAAAAGTCCAGGTTTCCCTCCGGATATAATCCCTGGAGAAAGAGTCTCGGCTGCCAGGTGCGAGCACCCCCTGTGGAAGGGAAGGCCAATGCAGCCGTTATCCGGTTAATGGCCGAATTCTTCTCAATATCTGCTGAGAGGGTGCAGATAGTATCAGGAGCGGGATCTTCTCAGAAGAGGATACTCCTTTTTGGTATACACCTACACGAAGTGCTGGAAATTCTGGAGAATCCCTGGCACCAGGAGAGATGAGCCTCTGTTACGTTGCCGCCTGTCTTCTTCCCGGCCGTTGCGGGTTCTGCAAAAATATATTCATATATTATAAAATCACACTTATATTTGTCACATGACCGGTGCAGCAGTTCAGCATGGCATTCGTTGGGTGACAGATCACGATGTACGGAGTGGGGTGCATGTACTCCAGCGACACTACCAAGTATCTGATTCATATTCATCTCGAGGCAGAGGGGGTGGTCGAGAAGCCTGATGTCGTGGGGGCCGTATTTGGCCAGACTGAAGGGTTACTCGGCGAAGACCTCGATCTGCGCGACTTACAGAGGACCGGACGCCTGGGAAGGATTGACGTCCAGGTGACGAGCAAAAAAGGCGAGACCAGGGGGGAGATCTATATCGCATCATCCCTTGATCGGGCTGAGACAGCCATACTTGCCGCATCGTTCGAGACGATAGACCGCGTAGGGCCCTGCGTGGCCAGGGTGCGCGTGGAATCGATCGAGGACATCCGGGTGAGCAAGCGGAAGCTGGTCATCTCCCGGGCCAGGGAACTCCTGATGGATGCATTCGAGGAGGGAACCATCGACAGCAACGTCCTGATCGACGAGGTCAGGGAGAGCATGAGGATGGAGAAGATCGCCACCATCGGGGAGGATAAAGTACCTGCGGGTCCGAATGTGGTCGATTCGGACGCCATCATCGTGGTGGAAGGGAGGGCCGATGTCCTCAACCTGCTCCGCTTTGGCATAAAGAACGCTGTTGCAGTGGAGGGAACCAGGATCTCCCGTACCATCGTCGACCTCTGCGAGAAGAAGACTGCAACGGCTTTTTTTGACGGGGATCGTGGTGGAGATCTTGTCCTGCGGGAACTGCTGCAGGTAGCAGAGATCGATTTCGTGGCATATTCTCCCAGGGGAAAGAGCGTAGAGGACCTCGGCAGGAAAGAGATCGTCAAGGCCCTGCGAAACAAGATCCCCGTGGAATACGTGAAAGAGGAACTGTCCGGGGAAGTGGAGGGAGAGACCACAGACCTCCCTGCCGCTTCGTATGTACCCGGGAACAGATCCATGAAGGACAGGGAGAGCGAATCATCCCAGAAAAAGAAGAACCAGGAGAGGCGATCCGGGCCGGCATCATCCCCAGCGCCACGCACCCTGACCGATCACCTGGCCGAAGTGAAGGATTCCAAGAACGCACGGCTCCTTTCCCGTGACTACACCATCCTCCGCGAGGTGGATCTCCAGGAGATGGAGCAGGTCCTCAACGAGGTGAATGGAGACGTCGCCGGCCTTATAATGGACGGGGAGGTCAACCAGAGGCTCCTTGATACCCTGGTGGGGAAGGGGCTCGAGTACGTGGCCGCCCGGGAATATAAAGGCATTATCAAGCGTCCTCTCTCGATTAAACTCCTAAAAATCGCGTGATTGGGAGGCAGGGGTTACCTATTTATCCCCTCTGCAACAATCCTCTTCTGGAAGTGAGAGGATGCACAAAGAGGAATTGATCACGCTTCACCAGATGCTCTATGAGATCAAAGACTATTTTGAGTCCACGAATTCGGACCTGAAATTCAACCAGTACTACTCCCTCAAAATTAACCCCTCGCAACTTCATAAAAGCAAGATGGAGCACAAGTACGCCATCTTTATCCTCGGAAACGAGCTTGCGAACGCCATGAAGGATGTGGAGTTCTCCGCCTCAGGACGGATCTCGGCCAGGATGAAGGAACTTGCGGTGAAAACCTTAAAAGAGATGGAATATATCCAATAAGCATCCCGTTTTCTGGTTCATACTCTCTTATCCCCGTAAAAGCTCATCCTGCCCGAGCAGGTATGATGCCAGCATGCGGGGTATGTTCACGCCCATGCAGTGCCAGTTCGGGGTCCCGTTCACCTCGAGCACACAGTAATCATCGCCGCAGGGGAGGAGATCAACCCCTCCGTAGTCCACCCCCACAGCCCTGGCAGCGGACCCTGCAAGTTCACTCATCCTGCTGTCTATCTCCACCGGCCTGCCGGTGCCTCCCTGGTGAATATTGTGGGTCAGGGAATCCGAGATGCGTGTGATTGCCCCCACAGCCTCGCCATCGATGACGAATACGCGGAAATCCCTGTCATTCGGGACGTATTCCTGGAGATAGTAGGGGGGACTGCCAAGTCTCTCCGGCGAATCGATCAGGAAGATCCCGTTCCCGTCGTACCCGTATACCGGTTTGACCACCACCTTTCCCAACCGGTTGATGTGATCAGCCGCCGTCTCCCGCGAAGAAGTGAAGAATGTCTGGGGCGTAGGGATCCCCTGTTGCACGAGAAGGGAACTGGTGAGAACCTTGCTGGCACAGGTGAAGATGGCCAGGGGTGTGTTGATCACCCGGTTTGTGACCGAGAGGGCATGGCAGACCTCGAACTGGTGTTCATCCTGCCGAAGACCGCAGATCCAGATGAGGGCGCCTGATATCCGGCTTGAGAAGGGATCGATCCTGTCCAAATCCAGGAAGGAGTAACTGCCTCCCTGCCTGGCGATCTCCTTTGCCACCATTGAGGTGGAGTCGTCACCAGGGATGTCGGTGGGCTTCTGGACGATATATATCATGTGATACTGCCCCGAGTACTGCTGATCGCGTTGGATCCCGGAGGGCATAAGGGTGACTTTCCTGCCCGGATGCCGTGATGGTGGTATGGCCAGGGTGGCGCGGGCATCACCTTCTTCTCTCCCGGTTCCATACCTGACCAGTATGCGTTACTATCCGGATCCTGCAGGGGGTGTGGGGCTCTCCAGGCTGAACAGGGTAATAGAAGAGGCGTTTGCAGAGCATGCCCGGGGCATGGTGCAGATGCCGCCGAAGGTGTATATCACTTTGAAAGAGGGAGATTTCCGGACAATGCCTGCATATATCCCGTCGCTTGGAATTGCCGGAGTGAAGATTGTGAATGTCCACCCTGAAAATCGCGGAAAGGGTCTCCCCACGGTAATGGCACTCACCGTGCTTCTGAACGTGGAGACCGGTCTTCCGTATGCCATTCTGAATGCGACTGACCTCACGGATCTCAGGACCGGCGCTGCAGGTGCGGTGGCGGCGAAATACCTCTCACCGCGCCGCTCGGTAAGCCTCGGCGTGGTGGGTTCCGGCCGGCAGGCAGAGGCCCAGATCCAGGCAATAGCACAGGAACTCCAGGTCCGGGAAGTGCTGGTATGGAGCAGGAACGAGAAGAATGCGACACACTTATGCGAAAGACTGGATTTGCCGGATTGCCGGAGCGCCAGCCTCTCCAGGGTGTGTGGATGCAATCTCCTGGTCACCACCACGCCCTCGAGGGTTCCCCTGATCCGCGACGAGTGGATTCAGGAAGGGACGCATATCAATGCCATCGGCGCAGATGCTCCCGGGAAGGAGGAACTGGACCCGGCCATTCTCCTGAGATCGAGGGTATTCGTGGACGATCCCGCCCAGGCAGTCCATTCAGGAGAGGTGAACGTGCCCATCAGGATGGGTCTCTTCTCTGAAGGCATGATCGCCGGAACCCTGGGGGAAGTCATCCTCGGGATGAAAAAAAGAATGCGTCCCGAGGAGATCACAATATTCGATTCCACCGGGCTGGCCATCCAGGACCTTGCCATCGCGGCAATCGCTCTCGAAGGTCAGGAAGGGATAGAACTCAAATTCCCCTGAAACGCACATGAGACCCATAATCGCACACCCCTCATATGAACACAAGAATGATACATTTCGCAACAGGCCCGACACACAAAAATGCCGGAGGCCTTTTCTGTCAGAGATTGGGTTCAGCCTGGATCGGGGCCCGATGCGTTACGCGAATGAAAATGCCAGAGGCATATTCATAGCAAACCGCGGATGCGGTTTTCATCAGGGGGGCATGCGACCCGACAGTCTCATGTGCGTTTCATTCGGAAATCTCTCACCAGGTCATTTCACCGGGTGGCCTTGCGGTTGGGGGATGAAGGATGGGACTCTTCCGGGAGGGGGGTACTCCACTTCTTCCAGACGATCTCACGGTATACCGGGCCGCTGTTATAGGTGCAGAAGGGTATCAGGGTGCCATCAGGGGTGGCATAATGGATACAGCAGCGCTGTACCCGGGAGATGTCATAATTGTACCTGTCCATGAAGTGCATGGTGCCGACAAAGAGGGCATTCCAGTGGAAATCACGCAGGGCTTCGAAGTTCTGGAAGAGGAGGGTCTTCCCGAAGAGTTTCCAGAATTCAGTACTGCTCCCCTGCTCGCTCTTCTTGAATGAATCATTCAGATCCCCGATGGCTTCCACGAGTGCCATGTACTTGTTCAGGGTGCCCCCCTTGCGGAGTTTCTCTGCGGTCTCCGTGAGCGCATGGAAGAGACTATCCACGTCGACCATTCTGTTGACGGGCGTCAATCCGTCGTCATTCACAAAGACGTAGGTCGCCGCTCCGCAGTGCTGGTGGGCAGTGAAGCGTATCTGCGGTTTCCCTGTATATGCCTCCACAAAATCAGAAAATGGTACGACGCAGGGCACCGGGTAGAAGTCTGCCTTCTTGATCACCCCTGAGGTCTGGAGCTCGATATCGCCAAGGAGTTCAGGAATGGTGATTCGTTCCCGTTGCACATCCTCCTCGCGTGCAGCACCCGTGAAGGCGATTGGCTGGAAATTGACACCCCTTATGGCGCGGATATGGTCTGCTGCGAACTGGATGATTGCTCCAACCTCGTGATCGTTCCTTCCCTTGATGACCGTGGGGACGAGTACCACACCGACTTTCATCTCCTCGCAGTTCTTCACCACCTGCCGGTCTATGGCGATCTTGGAATTGGTCTCCTTTGTCACCCCATCGAAATGGAGGTAAAGGGTGGAGAGACCCGCGTCACGGAGTTCCTTGAGGTACGTAATATCCCTTGCCAGTTTGATCCCGTTGGTGGCCACCTGGACCTGGGGGAATCCCATTTCTTTTGCGGTACGGATGATCAGGGGGAGATCCTCCCGCATGGTGGGCTCACCCCCCGAGAACTGGACGGCAGGGGCAGGGACCGGTTTCTCGTCACGGAGAAGTTTCAGCATCTCCACCACCTGCTCAAAAGTTGGCTCGTATATATACCCGCAGGCCCTGGCATTGGCAAAACAGAAGTCACAGTTCAGGTTGCAGCGGTTGGTGAGATCGATATTCGCGAGGAGGGTGCCGGACTTGTGATTGCTGCATAACCCGCAATATCGGGGACATCCGTCAGTTGGTGCGTTCCCGTGCGGGTTCTCGATGCCTTTGCCAAGCGACTCGAACCGCTCGAATTTTTTCCATAACTCTGCATCAGACCAGTATATATCGCGGAAATGACCATGTTCCGGGCAGGAACGTTCCAGCCATACTTTGCCATCCTTTTCGACAATGGCTGCCTCCAGCACCGCATTGCAGGTCGGGCACAGACTCTTGGTCATCTTCAAAATAATGGGCATGTCCACCAATCCACCGTAGAATTGATATCTTCTGGGATATCTTAATGCTTATAACTACTCTTTATTACAACTGTCTGGAGAGCATATTATTAGTCCTGATTCCTTCATAATAGCATTGGTTGCCGCGTTGTGGTGCATGCTGCCGGCATATGTACCCAATTCGGTGGCAGCAGCACTGGGTGGCGGAAGGCCGATCGACAATGGCAGGACTCTTTCGGACGGAAGGAGGCTCTTTGGGGATGGGAAAACCTACCGCGGGTTCTTCATGGGTGTAGCAGGGGGCATTCTGGCGGGCGGAGTGCAGATCTGGCTCCAGGGAGTGTTCTCTCTTGCCTTCCTGCCCGTCCAGACCTTTCTCTCCGTGGTGCTCCTGGCAGCCGGTGCACTCCTCGGAGACCTTGCGAAGAGCTTCTTCAAGCGGAGGCTTGGTAAGGCCAGTGGAGAGCGGTGGCCGATCGCAGACCAGTACGACCTGGTAGCCGGGGCATTCCTGATGCTTGCCATTTTTGATCTCCCCTGGCTGATGCAGGCAGTCACGCTCCCCGTACTCTTCTGGATACTCGTGCTGACCCCCATCCTCCACAAGACCGCAAATGTGATTGGGTATCTCACCGGAGTAAAGGATGTACCATGGTGACGAGAATTGCACAACTCCTTGATGAATACGGGGCCGTCGAGTACGGGGATTTTCTCCTGGCCTCGGGGGCGAGAAGCGCATATTACCTGGATATCAAGAAGGTGCTCACGCGACCAGGCGCTCTCCGGGAGATCGGGGCGGCCATCGCCTGCAGGTATACGTTCGAAGTCGTGGCGGGAGTGGCCGTGGGGGGAGTGCCGCTGGCAGTCGCAGTCTCCCTGGCAAGCGAGAGGCCCTTTGCCATCATCCGCAGCCAGGAGAAGGGGCATGGAAAGTCAGGGAGGATCGTCGGGGACGTGCAGGGAAAGAGGGTTCTCCTTGTCGAAGACGTGACCACTTCCGGGGGATCCGCCCTCTTTGGTGTCCAGGCACTGCGGGAAGCAGGAGCCACCATCGATTGCGTGGTGACTGTCGTGGACAGGGAAGCCGGAGCTTCTGCCCTCCTTCTGAAGGAAGGGGTGGTCCTGGACGCCCTGGTAAAGGCCGCCGATCTCATCGGTGATAAGGAGAGAACAGCAATGGTCAAGAGCAACGGTTCAGATACATGACTATGAAGATCCTGGTTGTGGGAGGTGGAGGGAGGGAGCATGCCATCACCCGGGCGCTGTCCCGCAACACTGAAACGGAACTGTATGCGGTCATGGCCCGTGCAAACCCGGGTATCTCGGAGCTCTGCAGGGAACTCCTTCTCGAAAAAGAGACGCGCATTGATGCAATTTCGGCATTTGCCCTGAAAAAATCGATAGATTATGCAATTATCGGGCCGGAGGCCCCACTTGAAGCGGGAGTGGTGGACCGGCTGGAAGCGGAGGGCGTCCCCTGCATGGGCCCCACGCGGGCTGCTGCGAGGCTCGAGACGGACAAGGCCTTCTGCAGGGAGATGATGGAGCGGCATGGCATTGCCGGGTGTCCCCGCTACAGGGTTTTTCGCACGGCAGACGAGGCGGTCCGTTTCCTGGAAGGCCATGCAGGGGACCTGGCAGTCAAGCCCATCGGGCTCACCGGGGGTAAGGGGGTCCGCATCATGGGCGAGCATGTGGACCGGAGGGGCGCCGTCGACTATATCCGGAGTCTTGGGTCCGACATAGTGCTGGAAGAGAGGCTCATTGGAGAAGAGTTCACCCTCCAGGCATTCACCGATGGTACTCATCTTGTCCCCATGCCGCTCGTGCAGGACCACAAGAGGGCGTACGAGGGAGATGAGGGCCCCAATACCGGGGGGATGGGGTCATATTCCATGCCCGACCACGGGCTCCCCTTTATCACCGAAAATGACCAGAGATCTGCGCTCGGGATCATGCAGTCGGCAGTCGCGGCCATGAATGAGGCAGGAACCCCGTATCGGGGAATACTCTATGGGCAGTTCATGAATACCCGCGATGGACCGATGGTGATAGAGTTCAATGCCAGGTTCGGAGATCCGGAAGCAATGAACGTGCTCTCCCTGCTGGAGACGGATCTCGTCGGGATAATCGAGCGGAGCATAGACGGGACCCTCTCCCGGAGCAGGGTCCGGTTTGCAGAAAAAGCCACGGTGTGCAAGTATATTGTCCCGGAGGGGTATCCCGATTCTCCGGTTGCCGGCCAGCCCATCTCTCTTGGGCCTTATGATCCTGCCCTCCTCTATTATGCGAATGTAGAAGAGAGGGAAGGGATCCTCTCTACCCAGTCCTCCCGCACCATTGCCTTTGTAGGACTGGGGCGGACGCTTTCTGAGGCAGAGGAGATCGCGGAACTCGCTGCATCGGGAGTGAAAGGGCGGGTGCGCCACCGCAGGGACATTGGTTCTGCCACCCTGCTGAAGAAGCGTATCGATCACATGAAGGAGCTGCGATGAAACGTGATATCATCTCCATCCTGGACCTCTCATCAAAGGAACTGGACGAGGTGCTGGAGCAGGCGTGCCGCCTGAAAAGGATGAAAAAGGAGAGAATACCCCACCTTCTCCTGCCAGGGAAGACCCTGGCCATGATCTTTGAGAAGTCTTCCACCCGCACCAGGATCTCGTTCGAGGTCGGGATAGCTGACCTCGGGGGAACTGCGCTCTTTTTGAATGCCCAGGATATGCAGATCGGGAGGGGCGAGGAGATCAGGGATACGGCCAGGGTGGCGTCAAGATATGTGTCCGGGGTGATGATCCGTGCGTACCGTCATTCCACTATCGAGGAGTTCGCCCGTTATGCGACCATACCGGTGATCAATGGCCTTTCCGACCTTGAACACCCCTGCCAGATACTCGCCGACATCATGACCATCAGGGAGCACTTCGGGGACCGGAAGGGACTCCGTGTGGGGTGGGTGGGAGACGGGGACAATGTCTGTAACTCGCTCATCCTCTCCACGATACTCACCGGGATGGAGATCACTGTGGCCACTCCAAAAGGGTTCGAACCTCCTGCGAAGCTGGTGGAGACGGCACGTCGGATGGGAAGCCGGGTCACCCTGGTCCGGGACCCAAAAATCGCACTTGAGGACGCTCACGTGGTAGCTACGGATACCTGGGTGTCGATGGGCACCGAGAAGGAGCGCGAGGCGAGGCTCCGGGCATTCAAAGGCTTCACCATCGACCGCAGGCTGATGGATTTGGCCTCACCGGACGCGATATTCATGCACTGCCTCCCCGCCCACCGGGGTCAGGAGGTCACGGACGAGGTGATCGAGGGACCATTCAGCGTGGTCTTTGACGAGGCCGAGAACCGACTCCATGCCCAGAAAGCCCTGATGGTGTTCCTGATGCAGGAGTGAGCAAGGGCAGGGATTTTTAGAAATAGGGGCGGTAGATTCAGTCCATGACCACATCGTGGTAGTACCCATCCCCCTCCTCCACGAAGAGAATTGCACGGTGTGCCCGGAGGCTGGGCCTGGGAAATTTCTTCAGGCGGACCATTCCGGTCCTTATAGTCTCGCCACCAGTAGTGTGCACCTCATCCACGCCTGCCACCCGGAGATCGTCTACCCGTGATTCCCGCATGAACTCGCGGAACCTCCCGGTCCCCCTGCTCTCCCTGGTATCGGTATCATCGATAGCAATCAGGATGGTCATGGAAAGTCACAAAAGGTTTACTCGCTGTAGTGTAAAATCCGGAAAAGAGAATAAAATTCCGTTGCTTCAGGTATGCTCATCCGGGTTCATTCTGTCCCATATTTTTGTGAAATCGGGATCAGGTATTCTGCAATTGAGAGAAATCTGGTTCTGCACCGGCGCACAACCTTTATAAACCAGTGATATGAGTATGATGTAACGCCGGGAGTACAGAGGTCGGTACTCATCCAACTGGGGGGTTGGTGGTGCAGATGATTCAACAGTTCAGCTATAAAGTAGCCACAGTATACGGCGTTTCATTTCATTCATGTTGAAGGGGTGTAAAAAATGCCAAATTACCTATGTCAGGCTTATCCTGGCGCAAGTCTATTAGCCGGGAGTATCAAGGAATTGTATGACGATCCTGTTCAGGGTCAACCACCGAATTGCTGTTTCATTGCTGCGCTGTCAGCTGTAGCGTGGACACTGGGAAAAAACAAGATCAGGATAAGGGATAATCAGATAGCGAATAAGGCTGACCCTGCAGCATATACAGTATGGATTCATAATCAAGAAGTGAACGTATCGGGATTGCTCTCTCTGGATTTAAATTATCCTCCAACATATTATCAGTGCGCACGTTCACGGACTTTATCGGAAATCTGGCCTGGATTATATGAGAAAGCATACGCTCTCGCGTATCACCAGGCACCTGCAGCCTCATGTGATTTTACCGGGGTAAACTGGGATGGTAATCCTAACAACGCTCTTAAAAACCTTTCAGGGTGCCCATATCAAGAAAAATCTGCCAGTCTCTCGACTCAGATTATCAGTAGATGTCTTGATGGAAAGACAAAATTCCCCATGGTTGCCTGGAACCAAAATCACTGTTATACAGTCCTCGGCCAGAGATCGAGTGACGGAAAGATCGTTCTTCGTGATCCCTCACTTCAGAATATTCCACCAAATTCGGATCAGCTAGGCAATTGGTCTCTCACGAACCATTTCCTCTGGGATTGCAATACCAACACCCGAATAGTAACTCAGTTAGCGTTCTCGGTCAATCTTGGGAATGGCATCTTTGCCATGACTACTGCCGATTTGGATGCATTCTTTACCAAAGTAACGTATGCTGGACCACCGTGAGAATGGGATAAATTTGTGGAGTAATAAGAATGAGGCCGGAATCCACGCGTTTTCGTAAGGTAGGAGTCACTCCTTGTATCTTCTTTCTTCTGTTGATACTGCTGCTCTTTCTTACCTCTTCAGTGGTTTCTGCATTCGGTAATGCCTCTTCAGTTGCCAGTACATCCACACTTCTGACGGTCCTATCAGGACAGACTCATCAACAATTCCCGGTAATTTACGGGGATAGAGTGATATGGGTCGATTCATCAGGAACGGGATTGGTGCACCTGTATAATATCTCCACAGGAGAAGAGACTGCCCTCATCTCCGATTATATTCCCGCAGATGGAGAAATTCCTGCAATATTCGACCATTTTGTATCCTGGACGCACAATACCGGCTTGGGCTATGGAGTTCTCCTGTATGATATTGATACAGGTGAAGAGTGGTGCGTTGTGAGTGGAAACGGGACCATGGCATGGAATCCTGACCTTGGAAGAGGGAGTGTTGTATGGGAGGAACACCGTCTCGGGAGTTGGGATATCTATTCAAGAGATATCGCAACCGGAGAAGAGACCATCCTCACACCTGATACAGATGACACTGACCAGACAAACCCTGCAATATCAAATTCATGGATTGCCTGGCAGAGTTATTACTCCGATACGGATACGCATGACATTTTCCTTTACTCCAGGGTAAATGGAAATACTACTCCGATTACCCCGGGAACAGAGGATACGGACGAACTTTATCCCGCGATAGACGGAGAATACCTTGTGTATGAGCGAATAGACCCGTACACCTGGTGTTCTGATATCTATCTCTTCAATATCACATCCGAAGAAACGCTCCTCCTGACACCTGGAACAGAGTATACAAGTGAAAGAACACCGGATATACACGATGGGCGTGTAGTCTGGACAGGGCAGGACCCTTCAGACTATTCTTATGAACTCTTCCTTTATGAGATAGATTCGGGCTCGACAACGCTCCTCCAGAGGGAGATCGATCAGACCGATCCCAGTCTTCCCGCCATCTTTGGAGAAAGGGTCGTCTGGCAACAACCTGATCCCGAGACCGGGTATTTCGACATCTACATGGTGACACTGGGTATTGATGATCCACCATTAGTAGCAGACTTCACCGCTGACCCCCTGAAGGGAGGAGTTCCCCTGCAGGTGAATTTCACTGACCTCTCATCAGGGGGTCCATCAGGGTGGCTCTGGAATTTTGGGGACGGGAGCACTTCCAGGGAGCAGAACCCGGTGCACACTTACCCTGCAGCAGGGGTATATGATATCTCCCTTCTCATCCACACCGCCCATCAAAGGTCGGGTATGCACATCCCCGGATATATATATGTGGGGAGTCCACCTGCGCCTGCATTCTCATTTGACAGGTGCGAAGGACTTGCCCCCCTCACAGTCAGGTTTTCGGACCAGTCAACCGGAACACCTGGCACATATCTCTGGGATTTCGGGGATGGCACCACCTCCGTGGAGAAAGACCCTGAACATACCTACGTCCTTCCCGGGAGCTACGGGGTATCCCTGACCACGGGAAACGAGTTTGGGAATGCAACCGCCTCGGTCGACGGCTGCATCATGGTTCCCCAAGGAGTGAGAAATGACATGGTGCCGGACATTCCCGGGATATCATGCGAATATGAATCATCTCTCCAGCGATTGACCCTGAATTCGAGCCTTGTCCAGGTAAATGTTCTCAATGATACATCCGTTGAAGTAGTGCCCTCGTCAGATACAGGAATCGGGAAGATACTCTTCACATCAGGGGAAGGTTTCTCCTGGACAGACCAGTTCTCCCTCACCTGCTTTGTCACCGGGGTGCAGATCTCGAGTCCTCCTCTCTTCTATGGTGAAGTTGAGGACAATTCATCCGTCACCTATAGGGTAACTGGGACAGAATACCCACAAAATGGGACATTCCACGCAGAATTGTGGGAAAATGCGACCCCATGGGATTACCAGAAGTTCAATGAGATCTCGATCCTCGGGAATTATTCCGGGATCTGCGGGGTCGCGTTCACCGCACAGTTTGGGCATTGCAATTTCTCGGGCTGCCCTGCGGGAACTCTGGTATTCGGGCTTGACCCGGAATGGATTGAACAGAATGGATGGAGGAGAACATATACTGTCGATGCCATTCCGGATAAAGCGGGAGTGTACCTGGACTCCGAGTTCATCGGGTATTCCCCCGTGGTGCTCGACGAGAGAGTGAAAGGCGGCGATCACACCCTTCGGATAGAGTATCCCGGTTGCACACCGAACGAGACGACAATAACCCTCCCATATAAGAGGGACAGTATCCGGGTTATTCGGGTGGCAGATGATGGGTCTGGTGAGGTTCTGCCCGCAACGTTCCTTTATCATGACACTCAGCACAACATTGACTACTTCAGTGCAGAATCCCCGAATGGATTCTCCACGTTCGGTGTGGCATCCACCAGTCGGGCTGGAAGCCCCATCCAGGTGTTCTACCTCACCCTTTCCAAGTTTGTGTCAGGCCAGGAGAGTGGCGGCACCACAACCGGTGGAGGAGGCGGAGGAGGCTACGGAGGGTCAGGATCTGTCAGTTCCGCTGCCCCTGCTCCGACTGCAGTCCCCACACAGAGCGGACCGCTGGAAGAAGTTGCCGCCATGGCTCCCGCGCGAGTCTCTGGTGCCTTCAGTGAGGAGGCAGCAACCATTACCGCCACCACGACCATGACTCCCGGCGAGATGCCCCTCCCCGGTAATCCTGCTGCAGGACTGCCATCGGCAATCGGCTTTGTGCTCATACGCAACGTGGCTATCGTCTTCGGGGTGGTCCTGGTGGCAGCCCTCCTGGTACTGCGGTGGAGGAGAGGAGGAAATGAGTCTTGAGCCTGGAATGGAACCGGGATGAACTCAGATGAGCCTGGCGGAGTTGATTCGCCAGACAGATCCCCCGGATGTACCTGCGCTCGAATCAAGGGGAGATATCAGGGGCCTGATATATCTCCTCTCCAGCAGGGAGTATACGATTCGGAACGAGGCTGCGGATGCCCTGGGAAGGCTCGGTCAGCCAGCTATCTCCATGCTCCATTCACGGGCAGGGCATGGGAAAGTGAGGGAAAGGCTCGGTACACTGGAGGCCATGGCCAGGATCCGGAGTCCGGCCAGCATCCCGATCCTTTCCCGGATCCTCTCGGCGGACCCAAGCAACGAGATGCGCTGGATCGCAGCAATCGCCCTTGGTGAGATCGGAAAAGAAGACGCCATCCCGGCGCTGCGGGGAGGGCTAAGGGACAGGGATAAGTACGTGCGCTTTGGAGCAGCAGAAGCGCTCACGCAACTGGAATGGAGACCGCATGATGCTGAGGAGGAGGTGAGGCTCCTGGTCGCCCGCCAGGCCTGGAGCGCAATTCCCGGCGTCGGAGTTGTCCCGGCCCTTGTCCTGACGGAGTATCTGGATGACCCTGACCCTCGCATCAGGAGAGCGGCCGTCTCCCTGCTTGGAATGCTGGGCGACCCGGTCACGCAGAAATTTTGTGACAAGGCGATGAAAGATCCTGACCCTGATGTGCGCTGGAGAGCGAGCCTGGCGTTCCCTCACTGCCAGGTTCCCCCTATGTATCTCCCCGGGGTCATGTCCCGGAGGGTCCGGACCGGAAAGAGCCTCTATGTCGCAATTTTTCTCAACATTTTCTTCCTCGGCCTTGGTTATAATTACCTTGGGAAATGGTGGGGTTTCCTCCTCTTCCAGGTCAATATCAACACCGTGATGATCCTCAGCCTGGTATATGGTTCGATCATCCCCTATCTCCTCTCTCTCATAGTCTCATCTATTGCCGTTGTCCATACCTGGCACCTGGTAAGGGGGATGCCGGATATATGATCCTGCGTACGAGCGATCCGGGGGGTATGGGGAGATGATCCCGGGGTGGTTCCTGGATCTCACCATCCCTGATGTCCCGGCATTGAAGGAGAGAAGAGATTTTGGGGGATTAACGAGCGCACTCCGCCACAGGGACCCAGGGGTCCAGTGGAAGGCTGCCCAGGCGCTGGGAGATCTCGGGAGTGAAGGTCTGGACTATCTTATCGAGGCCCTCGGGACCCGGAATAAAGAAGCTCGCCTCGGGATCATCGAGGCTCTCGGGATGATCGGGGATAACCGTGCCCTCGATCCCCTCATACGTCAGATGGGGGACAGGAGCAACGAGGTCCGCTGGGAAGCGGCCCTTGCCCTGGGAGAGATAGGCGACCATGCTGCCATTCCGGCCCTGCGGAAAGCTCTTGAGGACGAGGACAAGTACGTCCGCTACGGGGCCGCCCTCTCGCTGCAGAAACTCTCCTGGCAACCGGTGAATGAGTCAGATGAGGCATTCCTGCTGGTCGGGATGCAGGACTGGGAGAGACTGGAAGGGCATGGACCAGACGCCGTGCAAGCCCTTGGAAATGCGCTCAGGGACCAGGACAGGAATGTCAGGCTTCAGGCCGTGAGGGCGCTTGGTGTTCTTCGTGCAAGGGAGGCTATTCCTATACTGTACCGTTCCACCCGCGATCCCGATGAGGAGGTCCGCTGGGAGGCGGTGCAGGCCGCTCCCTCCTGCGGGCTGCCGATGCGTTTCCTCCCAAGAGCCCTGGCACGCCGGCCGCGGGTGAGGAAAAACCCCCTCATCGCCGGTTTCTTAAACTTCATGCTCCCAGGTATGGGGTACATGTATATCGGGCTCTGGTGGGGCGTGCTCATCTTCCAGATTGACGTATACGCCACCATCTGGACGTTCACCACCACCGGAGAATTCATCTCTTTCTTCGTCCTCTTCCCCATCTATCTCATCCTTGCGCTTCATGCCTGGTACATGGCAATTCAGATGCCTGACCTCTAGAGGTGCAACAACACACTCATATCTCTCTCACCGGGATGAAAATTGGTAGAATCCCCGGATGTACCCGGGATATCTCAAATGACAACGCACATGAGACAGTCGGGTCACATGCCCTCCTGATGAAAACCGCGGATGCGGTTTTCATACCAAAACGGGATAAAAGAATCGCAAATCCCTCATCGAGAAGAGGTGAGCCCCCGATTGTCTGGTCCTCCGGGGATATGCAGGAAAACCTGGTGAACAGGAAAAGAGAGATCTTATTTCTCGTCAATAAATTTCTGCAGTTCTTTGAACATGTAGTCCTGCACCTTCTCCACTTTCGCACGTGTTCCCCGGAATGCAAGGATCTCCCGCTCGTCTCCATCCATGTTCGCGAAGTGGAGCCGCTGTTTGCGCTCGACCAGCTGCACGTCGAATTGGGTGATGATGTCCGCAATAATCGACCGTGGGACACCAGGGGGTATAAGGAGATCAAAGAGTTCCTCATCAGCCCCTGCCGGGGTCTCATTCTTGTCGGGTATATCCTGCCTCTTCTCTTCTGCGTTCATTCTGACCTCCTCATTTGCCGATCTTTATCCTCCGGGCCATGATGCAGGGCCCCCCCCGAATCCCACCGATGGGATTTTTGGGTTTGCCCAGGGAGTTCATACACCGTCCCATGAGGGCAGCACCCCTGGCAAGCCCGTCGTCCACAAAGACCAGGCGGTCGTTTGGGTTCTCGAAGAGATTCCTCTCGGTGATCCCTTCCAGAATATAATCCGGTTTCCTCCCGGAAATAGCTGCTCTCCCGGTGAACCCGATGCATGAGTTGGGATACACCATCCCGAGTTCGTTCGCCACATCAACCAGGCGGAGCGCCATGCGTGCACATACCCGGTCGATGATCTCGTTGAGGAGGCTTAAGCTGTGCTGTGCGTAGATCTCTTTGCCGAGATCAAGCAGTGCCGGAAGGTTGCTCCCGTTCTCCCCGGCATCACAGCCTATGAGGGCCACCCCCGACTCCGTTGCCACATCCGCATACACGGGCACCCTTCCAAACCTCCGCCTGTCAGGGGGCACCAGCCGTATGTCGATCAATTCATGGGCACGGTCAACGTAGCGTTTCACCACATCAGTCTGTCCTTTGAGGGCGAAATCGCTCACCACGCTCCGGTCACCGAACACGTCCAGCGCGGTCCCGGTATGGGAGTCCACGAGTCCTGTCCCTTTTACGATGGCATCGGGAATTGCTCCTGCAAGCCCACAGAAATTTCCGATGGTCTTGGCGAACGGGTTCCTCTCAGCAGGGGCCACGTCACTGGTGATACGGCCATCAAGGGTGGTCCCGAAATCGATGGAGATGCAGGGATTCCTGAAGTCGACAGGAGTCCACTTGGCCCCTTCCTTGATGCCTGCCATCGCAAGTTCCCCTTCCATCTCGTTTGCCACCATCTCCACTCCCGTGCTCCCTACAGGCGGGATGACGCCTGCGACCGCCCCTATGAAGACCACCTTGTCCGCGTAGCTGAAAGGCTGGAGTTTCTGGGCCTGGTTGGCCTTGGACATGGGGGGAGTCATCTTCCGGGGAGGCACCCCCGCGAGGAGACAGCCGTTTGCAAGCGCCAGCACGAACTCGCCCACCTGGTCGGGGGAATCCATTGCCGCCACCACTCCCGTACTCCGCACCACGAAATCAAGGTCCTTCTGGATGTCCAGATGTACGTCACGGTGGCACTGGATCAGCGTATCCCGTACGAGCTCCGTCACCGATTCCCTCGTCAGCTGGGTCCCATCCAGGGTCTCCCCGAATACTGCCTCACCAGGTCTTGGTTTGCGGACATCCCTGCTCATCTTCACGGTCTTGTTGATAACGTAGCTCATCCCCGTCTCCAGGTTCACCCCGGTGAGGATACACTTCGTAGTGGTATTTCCCATCTCCACCGAAGCCACTATAAAATAAGGTTTTATCTTGAATTCAGGGACATATACGCCAGGTCCGTGCGCGATGGACGGTGGAGGTGGGCTCTCCACGATATGTGGCCGGGGCTTGAAAAAGCGGTCAAAAAAGCGCGCACACATACTATCGAATGAGATACTTTAGGGGCATATATGTTTCGATTTACACCTTAAATCCTGTTATCCTGTCATTTTCCCCGATCAACAGCTTAGCCGGGGAGGGGGGGGTGGGAGGTCCCCTCTCACCTACCTGCCTACTTCCTCTTCCCTTCCTGAGAGGAGGCCGCGGCAGGACGGAAGGGCATACAAGAGGGCCCCGAATCCAAGACAGAGGCAGATCACCAGGATCACCAGCCCGAGGAAGGGGATCCGGAATCCCAGTTGCAGGATCACAAATCCCAGCAGGAAATGCTGCCATGTCTTCATGCTCCAGCCAAAACGGTCACCTATGACTTTCCCGAGCGACGAGGAGACACACAGCGTGGCAAAGAGCAGCCCCGAGACCAGACCCATGATGACACATATGGCCACCGGAAGCCCTATCAGAGTGATGGTGAGGAGAACGGCGAGGATGATTCCGCCCAGGATCCCGCCCAGCCCCGCCAGCCCCTTCAGCAGCGGGCGCGATCGCACCTCTCCCTCGACCAGCTGGTATGGGCCGGGGGCAAGCCTGATCAGGAGGAGGCCAAGGATACCCATCCCGGCAGAAAAGAGGAGCATTGCCAGGGAGAGGAACCCGAGCAAACCCTCCCCAAGAGAGGAACTTTCCCTCGTATACGAGAGATGACTTGCCGTCCCGGTATGGGTGAACTCGTGGCTTGAGACCGTGAGGTTCCCCTCCACATCACCCATATTGGAGACCTGGCTTGCCGATATCAGCGCATCAGCACCAACTGTGGTACCTTCCGTGATCTTTACATCACCTGCGTGGATTAGGACATTTCTTCCTATGCTACCATTCAGGGTGACCAGCCCCCCGGCCAGGACGACTTTTCCCCTCACCGGGGCATTGATGGTGATCGTACCCCCTGCAGCGATCACGTCGCCTTCCACAGGGGCATTGATCTCGATCTCACCTCCTGCGGCGATGAGGCTCTGAACAGGTGCATTCACCATCACCTTTCCGCCCGCGGCAAAGACGTCATCGTTTACCGGGCGTTCAAAAAGAACCCTCTCCCCGCTCTCTGTAACCAGGGCCTGGACAGCACACGGGAGAACCATGAGAAGGAGAACGAACAGGATGCCTGATCTGGTCATATATAGTGCATGGTCAGGGGTGGTAAGAATAGTATCGAATAGGAAATGAGGACGGCGATACGGGAAGAGATCCGCCATTATCTCCTCCTGATAAAAAATAACAATATTTAAATGGGGGTCCGGAGATAATGGCGAATATGCAGATGCGCGACCCCAGGGGGTGGGTTTTTTATTATCTTATCTGTTTTGTAGCCCTCCTCTGGGTGGGATTTCTCACTGCGCAGGGTGTTATGATCTTTGTGAGTCTCTTCCTCACCCTCATTGTGCTGGGATTCTCTGCGATTCTCTGTGTGATGCTGATACTGGAATTGAAGAAAGATGAAAAGAAGTCATCGGGGTAAAGACCCTATTCTCCTCTTATTCATCTCCGAATTGGAAATGTAATCATTTAAATAGTCATACACACTACCATCCCTAGGAGGGAGCATGCGAGCGGGTTCCTTTACCATTCTGTTGATTGTGCTCCTGATGATTATTATCGTACTTGCTCTCATCGTGATCATTGGTCTCACCGCCATGATCGGCACAGGAAGCCCTGCAGGGGAGGAGGCCGGGCCTATTTTGCAGTTTGTCACCCTTGCGCAGGAGCAGGTTCTGGCATTCTTCAACTGCCTCCAGCAATGGTTCGAGTACCTTCTCATCCAGATCCAAAAGCTCTCCCAGGCACTTTAACTGCTTCCGGAATACACTTCTGGCCAGGGGATGCGCGAGATCCCATCCTGATAGACTTATATCTCTCGTGCGCCTTCCCAATAGTATGGAGCAGGTTTCCCTGAATGATCTGATATGCATATGGAACACGTGAAAGGCAGGAAAAAAGGAGAGATCAGGCTCTATGCCCTCTCCACCTGCGGGTGGTGCGCGAAGACCAAGCAGCTCCTCAATGACCTGGGGGTGGAGTATCATTTCGTCTTCGTGGACAGGCTTCCCCCGGCAGAGATGGAGGAGGCTATCCGGGAAGTGGAGAGATTTAATCCGAGCGGATCGTTTCCCACTCTTGTGATCGATGGGTCCAGGAGCATTGCAGGCTTCCGCGAAGCAGAGATTCGTGAGGCGCTGAAATGACAGGGGAGGGAATCCCAGAAGGCACGATAGATGCGCGGATGTCGAAACTGCGCCAGGAAGCTGAGGCTGGAGGGTACCTTCTCAATCCAGATCAGGCATTTGTAAAGAACCTGGTTGCAGGAATATGTGTGAATGAACAGCGCTATGGGTATGCTGCCTGCCCCTGCCGGCTGGCTTCCGGGAAGAGGGAGGATGACCTTGATATCATCTGCCCGTGTGACTACCGCGACCCTGACCTGAATGAGTATGGTGCCTGCTATTGCGCGCTGTACGTCTCCGGGGAGTTGGCATCCGGTAAGACCCAGGTGTCGTGCATCCCCGAGAGGCGGCCTCCCAGAAAAGATAGGGCGAAAAAACCCGTGGTACATGCAGGACTCTCCAGGGCACTGCCCCTGCCGGTGTGGCGGTGCAGGGTGTGCGGATACCTCTGCGCCCGGGAGGCCCCTCCGCTGGTCTGCCCTGTATGCAAGGCCACCCAGGACAGGTTTGAGCAATTCCTGTGATCTCGTTTCAGGGCAGGCAATAGATCTCCCCCGGGCGGGATCCATGCAACGGTGACAGGGAGTATGCTGGCACCTAGCGTACACTAATGTAGGATACTTTTCCAACCTGTATAGCATGGCAGAGACCATCTCAATTGAAGTGGTGGGACTCAAGGACTCCACCTGCTCTCCCTTTCCCTGCGATATGACACGCACCTGCGGACTGTATGACTGCCACCCTACGGGTAAACTGGTTCCCGCGTTTGAAGCCTTAAAAAAGGAGCTCATGAAGCAGTTCGGTTCAGGTATTGAGATGAGGCTGGTACTGATCGATGAAGACATGCCCGAACATATCAGGGAAATCATCGCCACCCACTACCCCCCCATCCCGTTTGTGGTGATGAATGGAAAACTGATCCCGATGGGCCGTATATCGCTGCCGATGATGCAAAAAGAGACCGAGAAGATCCTCTCTTTCAGGTGACCCTGGAGAGTTCCCCATTGTCAAGGTTGTAATATAGCCCGTGGATTTGGATCTTCTTCTCTTCAAGAGCTTTTTTCACCACGGGATAACGCTTGAGATGCTCGATCTGTAACCTGATATTCTCCATCTCGATCATCCGGGAGCGCTCTTTCGCAGCCTCCGGTGTTTTCGGTGTTGGTATCTTTGCATCAACGCGGGTCTTCGCCTCGACTGCATTGTTGAGCCAGAGCGGGATATATACGTCATCCGTCTCTTTGTCAAGTGCCTTGATAGCCCCGCAGTCCGAGTGGCCACAGATTACGATGTCCTTCACCTTCAGGTGCCGGATGGCATACTCAAGCACCGTCGCAAAATTCCAGTCATGGAGAGGCGCGACATTCCCGATGTTCCGGTGCATGAAGAGGGTGCCAGGCATTGCCTGGGTGATGTGGCCAGTCTGAAGTCTCGAGTCAGAGCACCCAATCCAGAGCACCGTGGGGCTCTGACCCTTGGTGAGTTCCTGGTAGTGTGCCTGGTTCTCTTTGAAAAAGCCCTCCCTGAACTTCTTGTTTCCTTCAAGCAGTCTGTCAATCATGGTAAATGCTCCTGTATAAGGGTTTTTTCCCTGCCTACCCTCCGGGTAACAGGCTCCCCAGATTGGTTATTGTATGGGGGAGGAATTAATGATTGATATTTTGCTCTCCCCCGCCAAAGAGTGTGAAGAGACCGTGGATATATTGCATCTTGTTCCAGGAGTATGGACACGACCGGGACCATTCCCACAACGGTTCTGGGAGATTGACTATTGCCGGGGGATCGCGGTGGTCATGATGGTCGTCTTCCATGCGGGCTTCGACCTGGCATACTTTGGAATCTGGGACGCTGATGTCCATTCAGGTCCGTGGAAACTCCTGGCAGTGTGCACGGCCTCCCTCTTCCTTCTCCTGGTCGGCCTCTCACTTACCCTCAGTGGGGCAAGGGCACAGAAGACTCTTGATCGACGATCTTTTCTCATGAAATACCTGTGCAGGGGGGCCGGGATCATAGGATTGGGATGTATAATCACCGGAGTGACCCTGGTGATGGTCCCGGGAGAACCCATACTGTTCGGGATCCTCCACCTTATCGGTCTCTCGGTGATGCTGGCTCCCCTTTACCTGCGCTTCGCCTGGGAAAATCTCTTTGCAGGACTTGCGGTGATTGCAGTCGGCTTTGGCATCAGTGGCATTTTGGGCCCAATATGGCTGGTGTGGCTGGGTGTACACCCTGCAGGTTTCGCCAGCCTTGACTACACCCCCGTATTTCCGTGGTTCGGGGTGGTGCTTATCGGCGTGTGGATAGGTCACATGCTCTACCCGCGGGGCGTGAGGAAGTGCCCCCTCCCTATCAATCACCTGCCAGGAAAAGAGGGCGTATGCCTCCTCGGCAGGCATTCACTGGCGATATATCTCGTTCACCAGCCTGCACTTCTCTTCGTTATCTCCCAATTCTACTCTCCCCTGGGACTTCCACTGGGATAGGAGGGATGCGTTCAGGGATGTGCGCGTTGAAGGGTCATGTAAAAGACCGCCCCCTGTGAATGGTCTCCGGGGATACGGTCGGCAACCGATATCGCTCCTCCATATCGTTCGAGAAGGGTCTTTACGATGTAGAGCCCCAGCCCCTTGCCGGAATTCTGCTGGTCCGCCTGTGTGAACCGCCTGAATATCACTTTTTTCAGGTCATCAGGAATTCCAGGGCCTGTATCAGAGACAGATACTTTCACCGTCTCCGGCTCTGTCGTGTCAACTGATATGGTGACCTTTACTACGGGACCACCAAACTTGATGCTGTTTCCAATGAGGTTGTTGAATATCTCGCCAAGGAGATCATCGGCCCACACATGTACCCCGCCTGGCTGATACTCGATATGTGCATCGGGAAAGAGACGAATTTCTTTCAGGATAGCAGTATCCAGGCTGATTGACTTTAGTTCGTTCTTCCGCACCTGGATCTTCCTGATGGTTTCAAGGTTATGGATGATCTCCCTGCTCTTTCGGATTCCCTCGATCATCTTCCTGGCCATAACCCTCTCTTCACCGTTGAGCATCTCCTGGAGGAGATCCCCATACCAGAGCGAGGCCAGGTTGGCGTTATTGATATCATGCATAAGGATATCCAGGTAGAGATTTGCCTGCTGATTGGTCTCCACAATCCTCTGGGCGAGCATCAGGCGGGTCACGGCGGTCCCAATCTCCGTTGCCAGGGATTCTACAGTCTGTTGCTGGTCCTTTGAACATATCCAACCGCCGCAGGAGAGGAAATACATGACCCCAAGAACCCCATTTCCGCTTTTCAGCGGGACTACGATTCCTGCATGCGGAACATCGCCACAGAGTCCGGGCGCTCCTCTCCATGCAAGGGGCTTCCCTTCCCGTATGGCCGTCTTCCATTCTATGGCGGATTCCTCATCAGAATCCATGAGGTTCTGAAAAAGGACATCATTACCATGGTGAACCCGGCTGCTGATACGGGATGATCCCTCTTCATACAGGGAGATTCCCCCGAATTCGCATCCCAGGTATTCCGACATATTCACGAGTACTCTCTGGCCCATCCCTTCCACCCCCGTGGCGGCGGAAGCCTCCGCAATCACCCGGTTGATGGTGGAGAGCTGCTGGTTCCGGGCCTTTAACTCCTCTTCCTGCGCTTTTCGGGCAGAGATATCTATCACTGTGAGAACCATCATCCTTCCAGGAAGCCTGGATCCGGAGATGAGGACAGGGACATTCGCCCCATTCGTCCTGGTCATCACGCTCTCCATCTGCGGAACGGGACCCCCCTCTCCCATGGCCTGCATGAGGGAGTTTTTTGTATGCTCGTCTTTCCAGAAGAGTGCAAGACTCTCTCCTTTGAGGTCCGCGGCATGGCAACCCAGGATGGCGCCCCCCCGGGGGTTGACTTCTTCTATCCGCAGGTCCGAATCACCGTTCTGGACCAGAAATATTCCTGCTTCTGAACTGTGAAAGATCCCCCGGTAACGTGCTTCCCTCTCTTTGAGCCCACCGGAGAGAGAGGAGATGACTACCGCGATGGCCACAAGCACGTAAAAACTTGCAGTGGTGACTGCAAAGGTGATATCAGGGAGGCTTGGGTACTGGTAGAGGTAGATAAAGAATACTTCCATTATCCCCACTGCCACCGAGAAGAGCACACCACGGCGGGGAAACCAGTAGGCAGCCAGTATAATGGGGAAGTAAAAAAGGAAAGTGGTGATGACTGAGAGGCCAAGAAAGGTCCCTGCGATATAGGCAACGAATACAATACCCGTGACCAAAACGAGGAGGATCACCTGAATTCTGGGGCTTATGGCCACATCTGAAGTGCTCTCCCGGTTCATTGCATGCTCACGTTCACCATGATATTGCCCTTTTCCCTTTTAAATATGAGGTATCTCTCAAAAAGAGGAATCAGTGAGGGAGTGTCGATGGAAAATCCATATGATTCGCTTCGAGACACATGCATACACATTCATGAAACGCTCATGATAACTTACGTTCACAGAACCCTCCTGATGAAAACCGCGGATGCGATTTTCATGTTAAAATGGCGCAGCCAGTTTCATTCGGGAAAAATGGCGGATCAGCGGTGGGTTTTCTGGGTATTCATACGCAATATGGTCTGCGCTTTATCAAAAGAGCGCCGGGCTTCTTCGGATTTTCCAAGTTCCTTAAGGCAGACGCCACGGTAGTTCCAGGCATTCACATTGTCCGGTTCTTTCTGCAGGACCGTGTCGAAACAGGCGATTGCCTGTTCAAAGAGGGAGAAATCGCCGTTCTCTTTCCCGAGCTTCTCCAGGGTCTCTCCTTTGGCATAGTATGCGTCAGGGCTCTTTCCGTTCAACTCCAGGGCACGGTTGAAACACTGCAATGCCTCTTCATACCGCCCAAGCTCTTTCAAACATATCCCTTTCTCTCTCCACGCCTCGACGTGGGAGGGGTCCATCTCGATAACCCGGTCGAAACATTCGATTGCATCCTGGAATTTTCCCTGCTTGTAGTAGAGGTCCACTCCTTTTTTGTACCAGCTGGCAGTAGATTTCCCGAAGATACGGTCGAACATCCCCGTCTCTTTTTCTCTGGCTATCTGGGCTTTTTGCTCACCCTCCACTTTACGGATATCTGTAATGTCACGTATGGACTCGATAGCCCCGATGACATTGCCCTTCCGGTCAGTGATCAGTGTAGATCTTGACCAGAGGACCGCAGGTTTACCGTTTCGTTTCCCGGTTGGGTTTTCAGCGATGAGGGAATTGCCGTCTTTCCGGATATTCTGGTAGGAGAGCGCACGTATCTCGTCTTCGGAACTGTTGATCAGATCAATCAGGAGGGGTCTTTTTGTGCCATAGAAGGGGAGGGCGTACTCGTAATTGCCCTTGCCTATCATCTCTTCTGCAGGTAGTCCGGTCAGATCTTCCATGGCTTTGTTCCAGGAGATCACCTTTCCCTCCCTGTCTATTGCAAAAGTTGCATCAGGGAGGTGGTTGATGATATCCACCATCCTGCGGTCAGCGAGGCGGATTGACTCTTCTGCAGCCCTGCGATTGATGGCCTGCCGGATCATCCGGTCCAGCTCTGCAAACTGCGCTTTGGGATCCTGGCCCTTGGAGAGGTAAAAGTCTGCCCGGTTGTTTAAGGCCTCCACCACCACGTGTTCTCTCCCCTTGCCGGTAAAGATGATGAATGGGGTGATATCTCCTTCTGCACGGAGGATCTTGAGGAGGACGATTCCATCCATCATGGGCATCTCGTAGTCGGAGACTATCACATCGAATGATCGGGATTTTAAAAGATCCAGTGCTTCCAGGGCGGACCTGCAGGTCTCCACCCTGAGCTCGCCGGACCGCTCCAGGAAGAGCCGGGTGATCTCCAGGAGGGCCGGTTCGTCATCGATAAAAAGAATCGATATCATGGTGTCCCCGGTAATGAATCCCCTTGCCTAGAACACCTTTTCTACTCTATTTACTTAATCCTTTCATTGAGACCGGCAATATTTTCATTTTTTCTCCGCTGACGGGACAATGCACCCATGTCAAGCAGGAGTTGATTCTGCCTCCTCACATGAAGAGTGGGACATCCTGGAACGTGTCTGCATCGAACATCCCCCTTTCAGTGATCCGGAGATGGGGTATCACGGTGAGAGCCAGGAACGATAAGTACATGAACGCTCCTGGGATTGCCCCCAGTTCCTCTGCCCTGGTATTCAGCGTATGCAGCCTTTCTGCCACGTCCTCGGCCGGGAGCGAGGACATCAGGCCGGCACAGTCCAGGGGAAGCAGGTCGAGGCTCCCGGGACCTGCCACCGCCATGCCGCCTCCTGCCTGGACGATCCCGGCAAGGACATCCCTGATAGCCCTGTCATCTGCTCCCACCGCCACAAGGTTGTGTGCATCGTGGGAGACACTCCCTGCTATTGCACCCCTCTCCAGGCCAAAACCATGCACGAGTCCGAGGCCCCTTATCCCCTCACGGTAGCGACTGCAGACCACCACCTTCAGAATATCCCGGTCCAGGTCCGGGATCCCCGCACTGTCCACCTCATATTCCAGGTTATCAGTCAGGATCTGATGAGGTACAACCCCGATTACCCGGGCCTTCCCGGTTCCCCTGATCGACAGGTCTCCCGGTGTCGGGATTCTGGCTATCATGGGCGATGCAATGATTCGTGGTTTTCTCCTGCTCGCTGGATTGACCAGGGTTCCGGATTTAAAGGTTCTGTCGACAATGAAAGGTTTCCCCGTTTCCAGCACGCAGAAATCCGCCTGCCTTCCGGGGGCCAGTGCACCCCTGTCAATCAGGCAGAACCGGTCTGCCGCGGAGAGGGTTGCCATGCGAAGGGCAGTCTCGAGATCAAGGCCATATTGGAGTGATTTCCTGATGCAATCGTCTATATGCCCTTCATGAACGAGCATGTCCGCATGGCGGTCGTCGGTGGCAAACGCCATTCGCGGAGCGGTACAGGGGTTCGCCAGGGTGATGAGCTCATGGAGGTTTTTCTCTGTAGAACCTTCCCTGATAAATATGAACATGCCCCTGATCAGTTTCTCCCCGGCCTCCTCCCTCCGGGTGCACTCGTGATCGCTCTGTATCCCGGCACAGATGTAGGCATTGAGTTCAGGACCCGAGAGGAGCGGCGCATGGCCGTCTCTGAGAGTAAAAAGGGATAGTTTCTCCCATACTTCGGGGTCGTGCTTCAGCACTCCCGGGACGTTCATCACCTCTCCCAGGCCGAGCACTCCTTTCCGGCCGATGAACCGTAGCAGGTCCTTTGCGGATAGTTCTGCTCCACCGCGGTCAAGCGGAGTCGCCGGGACGCATGAGGGGAGCATGATGAATATGTCCACGGGGAGCCCCTCTCGCTCTTTCAGCATAAATTCGAGCCCCTCCTCTCCGCAGACATTGGCAATTTCATGGGGATCTGCTATCACAGTAGTGGTGCCATGCATGGCCACCACCTGTGCATACTCTGCCGGCGCCAGGAGGGAACTCTCGATATGTACATGGGCATCGATCAGGCCGGGCACCACTCTCCTCCCTTTCAGGTCGCAGGTATTCCTGCCCCTGTAATGGCTGCCAAGGCCGACAACCCTTCCGGATGCCACCGCAAGATCCGTCTCAATCCAGCCGCAGGTGAAGGGATCATAGATACAGGCGTTGGTGAAAACCGTGTCAGCCGGTATGTGACCGAGAGCTGGTTCGATGAGATCTTCAGGGGAGGATGGATCTTCCATGAGGAGAGGAATTGTTCGGAATGGCACAAGAATATTCTTCTCCCGTATAAGGACCGCATGGAACCCCGTGTGGTATGTCAGATTCATGCCCGCAGGAATACGCGGACACCAGCACCCAGGTTGAAATACACGATTACCTGGTGCGGAAAAATCATTTGAAGGACAGGGTGATGATGAATGAAATCTTTAGGTATTACCTTCGCTCTTCAGCTGCGATCTTCTGCTGGGCAGTCAGTACATCGACCAGGAGATCTTTCATTATCTGCTTCATGAAATCCTTCCCTTCATCAGAAGCCAGGTACTCATGGAGGTTTTCTTTGAACTGTCCCACATCGTTCTGATTGTCAACGAAATATATTAATGCTTGGGTAATGCAGTCCGAGACCGTCGAAAATTTTTTCTCCTCGTATACGAGTCGATTCACTTTCTCGTAGATATTTGGGGGCATTTTATAAGAAACGGCCACCCGCTCTCCCCTTTTGTTATTTCCCCTATCTACCATTCCTAATGAAATGGAGTTCCTTCGTATAAAAAAGCTACGAAAGCGAATGAATTACTTATAGAATACGGTCTCCTCTCAAATTTCCATAAGTATTACATAAAGAATACTTTAAATAGGAACGCCGGCCATGAAAATGTAGTGGAGGCAGAAATCCGTGAATGAGATACTGTTCTTTGGCGTAATATTCGGGGGAATATTCTCCCTGTTCTCCAGTCTCATACTCTTGCACATGGGGATGCTCATCGACAGGTTCCCGGTTGAGAATGAGGAGGAGAGGGAGCGGAGCATCTGGAGCCCGGAGGAATTCACCAGGTATGCGGTTGCGTTCTATTGGGCCATGTACCTCGCCGGTGCGGGGATGCTCATCCCCGGGACCAGGGTCCTGACCGTTGCGGGTATTGCCACCCTGTTCGGGCTGATCCTCTTCATGGTCACTGCGTTGATATTCTCAGGAGCCACCTACAACCTGATGCGAGCCAAGAACAAGGGGAGCGGGAGCCCATCGGCGATAGGAGCCATGATGAAGCCGGGAAATCTGCTGCGCGCCTTTCACCTGCCTGTCCAGGGGAGGAAGACGCATTCCACCCGTCCACCCCAGGCATCACGGCCCGCACCGGTTGAGGAATAGTCCTACCTCCGATCTTCAATTTTTTGTTTTTTTCCGTAAGAGGGCAACGGCTTTTGACTCTATCGAAGAATTAGGCCCTTAGCCCAGGGCGTGCTGGCGGTCGCTTCATTTCCGACCCTCCTGTCTCTCAAATTTGTGAAATATTCATCCTTAGACGGGAGGGGGAGAATCCCCCTCCCGTTCCCTCCCCCTTACACGCGATAGCCTTTGGGCAGGGTTTTCTGGTGCTCTCTTCACTCATACACTTGTTCCCAGCACTCGGGGTATCGCATTGGGGGGTAGCCTCAGCGGCGGAGCGGAGCCCCTGGAGCGTCGAAGGGGAGTGCGGTATTGTATCTTATCTCACAAACCCCGCAACTGATCACCCCTGAGTTCGGGATCAGGATACACCCATTTACAAAATATGCCCCCACCGTCAACAGGGGTGCATGCATAGATAAGGCCGCGAGTTTGGCGCAGGGAAATCAAGGCGCCAAGTGTTCCAGGCTGTTCCATCAGTGATTTTATGCCAGATAGTGAATTGATGATATTTGTATCCGTTGATACCGGGTTTTGAAATGTTGCCATTTTTTCACTTAATTGTGGCGATATTTTTGTTGAAGAAAAACCTGCCCCATACCCACTTATATGCCCGAATCCGACAAAGGCGCAAATGAGGAAGGCTGAACCGATCACCCTGAGTGTATATGGATTCATTATGACCCGCAATATTTATTCAACCATAAAAAACCCTTTGGGATGACCATATTCTCGTCACATGCAATTGTGCAAATGTGAAGCGTATTGCACTCAGTTGTATCTGGGAGAAAAAGATTCCCCTTCGAAAAAGGGAACAGATTTTTTACGCCCCGAACAGCTCGCGGGATCGCTCCAGTGCCAGAACGGCAGGGAGTTTCTTCCCGGTCAGGAACTCTATGCAGGCCCCACCGCCGGTGGAGATGTGGGTGAAATTCCGGTCGATTCCCATCTTCTCCACCACCGCAGCGGTGTGGCCGCCGCCGATGATGGAGAACTCCACCTTCGATGCCGCCCGCAGGAGCTCGTACGTCCCAGTGGCGAAGTCCGGCTCCTCGAAGACCCCTGCAGGCCCATTGAAGACGACCGTCCCGCATTTCCGGATGGTCCCGGAGAGGGCGGCAATCGAGTCCATGCCTGCGTCCATGACCGGGGCGTCAGGGGGAATGGCGCTGACGGGGTACTCGGCCCTCTTTCCATTCTCCTTGACTGCCACGTGATCAGGGAAAAGGATCTTCTCTCTGAAGGATGAGAGGAGCTCCCGTGCCCTGGTAATCTCCCCTCCGTACTTGAGCTGCTGGATCAACTGGGTGGAGGGTTTGCCGATATCGAATCCTGCAGCAGAGAGAAAGATGTTTGCCACCACGCCGGTCATGATGATAGAATCGGCGGTATTCCCTTTCAGCATGTGTGCGGCGACAGAGATAGAGTCATCCACCTTGGTCCCGCCGAGTACCATACAGACCGGGCGGGGGGCGTTCTGGAAGACTCGCGTGAGGGTGGTGACTTCCTTCTCCATCAGCAGTCCTGCAACCGATCGCATGACCATGGGAAGCCCTACCACCGTGGGCTGGGAACGGTGAGCGGTGCCAAAGGCGTCGTTCACAAAAAAGTCTCCCATCTGGGCAAGTTTTTTGACCAGGTACAGTTTCTGGGCCTCTTCGGGCTTCACCGTGAGGTTCTCTTCGGCGTTGAACCGGACATTTTCGAGGACCAGGACATCCCCATTCTTCATGCTGCGAACTGCGTCACGAGCGCAATGGCCGAAGATGTCATCCACGTACGTGACCCGCCGCTGGAGCAGTACCTCAAGCCTCTCGGCATGCGATTCCAGGGTGGTGAAGTCTTTCTTCCCAGGCCTGCTCTGGTGGGTGACCACCACCACCCGGCTCTGTGAGAGGGCCTGGATGGTGGGA
This sequence comes from Methanolinea sp., assembly GCA_025453675.1. Lineage (GTDB taxonomy): Archaea > Halobacteriota > Methanomicrobia > Methanomicrobiales > Methanospirillaceae > Methanolinea_A. Next base: position 58,431 of record JALOPW010000002.1, on the reverse strand, counting down.
ATGTGCTCCCTGAATCGCTTGTCGTCCAGTATATGCTTCGTGGTGGGGTCGATGGGGGAGTTGAGATCCAGACGGAGGAGTATGGTCCTGCCCTCCGGCTTTATCTCTTTTAAGGTCCCGATGGGCACCATCATCCCCCCGTTACATGTTCCTGGCCTTGATCTTCTTCAAGCGGAAGAGTTCCTCTCTCTCCATCTCATCAAGACGCATCTTGATGAAGTCCCGGGCCGCGGTCATCTCGGGGATGACCTTGAACTCCAGGGCGTTCACCCGCCGCTTGGTGGACTCTATCTCGTCCAGGAGTTTCTTCATAGTGGTCTCCACCTCGGCGCTGCGGATGATCGACTCCACCAGCTCCTCAAATGACAGTGCGGTCTCATCGATGACCGAGGTGGTCCCCAGTATTCCGTATCCCCTCTCCATAAGGCCTTTTCGCACTTTCGAGGATTCGATCTCCGGGACTACCACGCCCATGATGTTTTTGCTGGCCAGCTTGATATCCGGCACCTCCTGGACGGAAAATGCCGCGGCCTTGACTCCGATTGCCCCTTCCACCGTGTTTGCCACTGCCATCATGGCCTGGGCTCTTTCATACCGGTCCTGGAGATCATCACGGGTATCTTTCGCCTGTTCAAGCACCTTGAAGAACTCCAGGATAAGCCCGTCCCTCTTCATCTTGAGAATCTTGTACCCTCTCTCCGAGAGGGCGATCCTCTTCTTGAGGTTGATCAGTTCTGACCGGGTGGGCTTGATGTCTCGGAGTGCCATGGTTCCTTACCCCTCAGCCTTACCGGCCTGCCTGAACTTGGGGTGGTACTTGTTGATCAGGTCGCGGTCGATACGCACCAGCTGCTCAACCGGCAGCGTGGAGAGGAGATTCCAACCGATATCCAGGGTCTCTTCGATGGTTCGGTCTTCGCTGTATCCCTGCCTGACAAACCGGTTCTCGAAGAGGTCTGCGAACTCCAGGAACATCCGGTCACGCTCTGAAAGTGCGTCCTTCCCCACGATTGCCACCAGGCCGCGAAGGTCGTTGCCCTCGGCATAGGCGGCGTACATCTGGTCAGAGACCTTCTTGTGGTCCTCACGGGTATGCCCTTTGCCTATCCCGAGGTTCATCAGACGGGACAGGGATGGCAGCACGTTGATGGGCGGGTAGATGCCCTTCCGGTGCAGTTCCCTGCTGACCACGATCTGCCCCTCGGTAATATACCCGGTCAGGTCCGGGATGGGGTGGGTGATATCGTCACCAGGCATGGTGAGGATCGGGAACTGGGTGATGGATCCCTGTTTTCCCTTCACGATTCCGGCCCGCTCGTAGATGCCGGCAAGGTCTGTATACATGTACCCGGGATACCCGCGCCGTCCGGGCACTTCTTCACGGGCTGCACCGATCTGCCGGAGCGCCTCGCAGTAATTGGTCATGTCCGTCAGGATGACGAGCACGTGCATGCCGAGATCGAATGCCAGGTACTCGGCGGTGGTGAGTGCGAGGCGCGGTGTGATGATCCGCTCCACGGCCGGGTCATCTGCAAGGTTCAGGAAGACCACTGCACGCTCGAGAGCCCCGGTCCTCTCGAAGTCCTGCATGAAGTAGTTAGCCTCTTCCTTGGTGATCCCCATGGCCGCAAAGACCACGGCGAAGGCCTCCTTCGACCCGGGAACCTTGGACTGCCTTGCAATCTGGAGTGCGATCTGGTTGTGGGGGAGACCTGCACCAGAGAAGATGGGGAGTTTCTGCCCACGGACAAGGGTGTTGGTCCCGTCGATGGTGGAGATGCCGGTCTGGATAAAGTCGTTTGGGGAACCCCTGGCGTAGGGATTGATGGCCGCACCGGTGATGTCCAGGCGTTTCTCGGGCACGATCTCGGGCCCGCCATCGATCGGTTTCCCCCCTCCGGAGAGGATGCGGCCCAGCATATCCCGCCCGACCGGCATCTTGATGGTCTCGCCGGTGAAGCGGATCCCGCTGTCCCGTCCAATCCCTGCGGTGGTCTCGAAGACCTGGACCACTACCAGGTCGTCACTCGTATCCAGCACCTGACCCCGCTTGATGGAGCCGTCAAAGAGCACGATGTTGACCAGTTCACCGTACCCTACCGGTTCTGTCTTCTCTACAAAGACCAGGGGACCGGCGATCTGGGTAATGGTTCTGTATTCTTTCATGCCGACGACCTCAGTGCGTTGAATTCTGCTTCCATTTCACTCAGGATCTTCTGCAGTGCAGGTGTGTAGTCCTTGATGAACTTGATCTGGGGCAGGTCATTCTTGGACTTGATTGTCACGATCTGCTGGGGGGTCACCCCTGCACTCTGGGCGGCGTAGGCCAGGTCCGAGTACTGCCGGATTGCCTTCATCATGTCGTACTGCTTCTTCATGTCGCAGAAGGTGTCCACCGCGTCGTAGGCGTTCTGCTGCAGGAAGATCTCGCGGATCATCCTTGCCACCTCGATGGTGATCTGCTCTGCCTCGGGCAGGGCATCGGATCCCACCAGCTGCACGATCTCCTGTAGTTCCGCCTCTTTCTGGAGGATCTCCATGGCCCAGGAACGGATGGTGTTCCATTCTGGTGAGACCTCCTTGTCGTACCAGTCATGCAGGCTGTCGAGATAGAGCGAGTAGGAGTTGAGCCAGTTGATGGCCGGGAAGTGCCTGCGCTGCGAGAGCTTGGCGTCGAGCGCCCAGAAAACCTTCACGATACGGAGCGTATTCTGGGTGACGGGCTCGGAGAAGTCCCCACCAGGAGGCGAGACGGCTCCAATGACCGATACCGATCCCATGCTCCCTCCAAGGGTTTTCACCCTTCCTGCCCTCTCGTAGAACTCCGAGAGGCGGGCTGCCAGGTAGGCGGGATAGCCTTCTTCTCCCGGCATCTCCTCAAGACGGGACGAGATCTCACGCATAGCTTCTGCCCACCGGGAGGTGGAGTCGGCCATGAGGGAGACGTCGTACCCCATATCCCTGAAATACTCGGCGATGGTGATACCGGTGTATACTGATGCCTCACGTGCGGCCACAGGCATGTTGCTGGTATTGGCGATCAGCACGGTCCGCTCCATCAGGGGTTTGCCGGTCTTCGGGTCCTCGAGCTCGGGGAACTCGGTCAGCACCTCTGTCATCTCGTTGCCGCGCTCTCCGCACCCGATGTAGACCACTATCTCCGCATCGCTCCACTTTGCGAGTTGCTGCTGGGTGACAGTCTTTCCACTCCCGAATGGTCCCGGAATGGCGGCTGTCCCCCCCTTTGCAATGGGGAACAACCCGTCCAGGATACGCTGCCCGGTGATCAGGGGGACAGTCGGGTTCATCTTCTCGTTCACCGGCCTTGGAACACGGACCGGCCATTTCTGCATCATGGAGACCTGGGTTCCGTTGTCGAGAGTACAGATCACCTCGTCGACCGTGAAGGATCCAGCCTTTATGCTCTGCACCGTGCCGCCCTTCATGTTGGGCGGGATCATGATGCGGTGCACAATATTGGTCTCCTGAACCTCCCCGATGATGCTTCCCGGTGAGACTTTCGCCCCTTCCCTTACCAGGGGCTTGAACTCCCACTTTTTGGCATGATCGAGCCCCGGGGCAGAGACTCCCCGCTGGATGAAATCTCCCATCTTGTCCACCAGCACGGAGAGGGGACGCTGGATACCGTCATAAATACTGGTCAGCAGTCCCGGCCCGAGTTCCACCGCCAGGGAGAGCCCGGTATTGGTCACCGGCTCACCGGGTCTGATACCTGAAGTATCCTCATACACCTGGATGATGATGTTCTCTCCCTGGATCTTGATCACTTCTCCCATGAGCTCTTCTTTGCCGACCTTCACCACATCGTACATGTGGGCATTAATTCCCACGGCGGTGACCACAGGACCGGCAATTCTTTTCAGAACTCCTGCTGTATCACTTTTTGTCTTCTCTGTCTTCACTTCCACAGGTCAACACCCACTGAACGCTTAATTCTCTCCCTCATGGTCAATCCCCCCTCCTCTGCCCCGATGGTGATCACCGTAGGCTTCACCGACTCCTCCAGGGTCATCTGCAGGCGCCTGGGTATCTTCTTTAAGTCCCCGCTCTGCAGCACCAGGATCCCCACCTCGGGATCTTCAAGGGCACGGTTGATATGTTCCACGAGTCTCTCATCGCTCTCTACAGGGAAGGTCTTGCGTATGCCGGCGAGCCTGAAGCCAAGGATGAACTCCTGGTTTCCAATGACTGCGATCTCCATTACATCACCAGGTACCCTTTGATCCTGTCGGAAGAGAGATTCGATTCTTTCCCTCGTGCCAGGGCACGGAGATTGAAGATCTCATACTTTTTCATCTCCAGGTAGGCAAGGATGGGATGGATGGAGAACGGATGCAGTTTGGACATCGTCTCCATCTCGGCCAGCTGGACTTTGATCAGATCGATCTCGATCTCGCGAATTGACTTCTCCTTTCGAAGTGTCTCCAGCAAATCAAGGAGAACCCTGACCCGAACAAGGCGAACCAGCTCGTCAATGAACTCATTTTGGTCCCTGATTTGCATAATCCTTTTTATCTCGTGAGGGGGGATTGTCCCATCGGGGATAATCGCTATAGTGATATCCTCACTGGACTGGTCGGCCCGGAACCTGAACATGTTACGGATGTTGGTGATGTCGATATCAAAGGTAATGTAGTTCAGGAACTGTCGTCCACCCTTGATACCGCTTCTGGCCATCGCGATGAGATCGGCATAGAACTGCTTGTAGAGCTCGTTCTCCGCTTTCGGCAGAAGTTCCTCCCTGACCCCGCCTTCGAACAACCTGGAGAGGAGCGGATATTCCGCCTTGCCTTTCAGGCTCTCGATAATCCGCTCGGGTGTAGGCTCCTCGATCATGCGGTCGAGGAATGCTTTGTCAAGTTCCCCAGCAGGAACGAGAACCTCCTTGATCTTCCCTGGCCGCTCATTGTGAAGTTTCCCCCTGATGATAGTGAGGATGTTCTGGATATCCCATCGACGAAGGTAAGCCCTGGTCAGGTCTTTCAGAGTTCCGGGAGTTATCTTCTGGATATTCTGATACTCCTTTGCCAGGTTCCAGCTGAGCGCGATCTCAATGAGGTCGATACCATGGAACACAGTGGCGAGTTCATCAATCTCCTTTTTATACTGGGTCTCTTCGATGAACCGGGTGATCTCTGAAAGCCCCATGTTCAGCATCCGCAAGTACTCCTCGCGGGGAATGAGCTTGGACTTTCGCACCCGCATCCTGGTACAGACATAAATGTATGGTACGGGACCACCTCTCACTTCTGCCATAAAACCCTCCCATTATTTGAAGAGCAAGTCTGATGCATCTTTGAGTCCCGATTCCCAGATCATATCGAGGAATGTCCGATAACTGAGATCAAGCTGCAGAGTCCCGTCCCTGCTCTCGACAATAACGCCCCCTTCGATATCCGCATCCGCTCCCACAGAGAATACCTTGAACTCGGGATTGCCCGAGATGACCTGTTCAAGGATCTTCCGGTCACGCCGGTTCACGCGAACGATTCCCTCGGGAATCTGCGTTTTAGCCTCGAAGAGAAGGCGGGTAATCGCATCCCCATGGAAACTTTCGGGCAAACCCGAAATTGAGATAAGGGCTTTCTGGTAGACCTGGTCCAGGAGTTCCTTCTGGGTATTCAGAAGCTCCCGTTTGACCAGGAGATTGGCAGCCGAGATCTCCTGTGAGAGGATGTAACCCGTCTGCTTGTCGGCCTCGTCGCTGGCAACCTGCTTGATTTTCCCTGCACGCTCCTGTGCAGCCGAGAGCACCCTGGTGGTCTCCTGCTGGCTCTCGCTCCTTAACCTCTGCACTTCCCGCTGCCCTTTCTCACGGATTTCTGCAAGGACTGTCTCCAATCCCATGGTCAGCTCCCTAGAATAATAATAGGAGCGCGACCACGAGACCGAAGATCACGATAGTCTCAGGAATAACAGTCAGAAGAAGCACCAGTCCAAAAACATCCTTGTTCTCGGCCGTGGCGCCCACTGCTGCGGATCCGATAGCCATCTCAGCGAGTCCAGTCGCGATACCAGTGGAACCGACAGCGATACTTGCGCCGAGTGCTTTCATTCCAATCTGTGATGCCTTGATCATTTCCACTGTCATTTCGGTTGTTGCTACTGCTGTTGCTGCATCTGCCATTTTAATCCTCCAAAAATCTCTTTTTCATCCCGAAGGGGGTGTATTTCTTGCCTCCACCTTTGTAGAACTTGGTGAAGAATTCGACATACTGTAACCTGAGGGACTGAAGCCCTCCACCGAGCATCCCGAGGATGGTGTTCAGGAGATGCCCGATGACAAAGACCAGCGCACCCATGATGATGACGATCACCCCGAATGCAGTCAGTGACTCCAGTTGGGGTTCGATGATCAGGCCGATAGCGATGAAATTCACCACCATGGCGATTGCCACAGATGAGAGTCCCACTCCGACGAGACGGGCATACGATAGTGTATGGCTCAGGATGGTGGGCAATTCCACGATCTCAAGGGCGGAATCACGCACGATGAAGATGACACCAAGGAGTATCAGGACTATCCCGAGGATCGATGAGAGGTTCAGTCCCATCACTACCCCGGGCAATTCGGTGAAATCGGGCATCAGGGGCATAGGAAATGCTGCCCAGAGCATGAATAAGATGCCCCAGAGCACCATGATCCACCCAAGGTTTGCCATTACCGCCTTTATGCGGTGGGAACCATGGTCCTGCCTGGCATGGTTGGCCATTCCGAGCATTCGACCGAGCGTGATCTGCAGTATCCCGATCCAGATAGCCATCATCATAAGGGAGGTCACATCAGGGCCATGGCCGCCCGCGTGTCCGCCGATATTCAGGTGCCTGGAGAACAGGATGGAACTCCAGGGGAGTGCAAATCCGAAACACTCGCTGAAAAGGATACCGAATATGATGCTTGATATGCTGGCGTTCCGAAGGACATTGAGGAGCCTTTTCCCCTCGTCGCCGGTGATAAATTTCCGGAGTCCAAGGCTAAGGACCAGGAGAATGATACCATATCCCACGTCACCGAGGATGATCCCGAAGAAAATCGGGAAGATAATCGAGACGAGCAGCGTGGGATCAAGTTCGCTGTATCGCGGCCTGGAGTAGGTATCCATCAGCAGCTCGGTCGGCTTGGCAAAACTCACATTGTGATACTCCGTGGGGGCGACATCCTCCACTTCGGATTGGTCTAACTCATACACATAGACCTTTCCTCCTGTTGCATAATGGATGCCCTGACGGAATGTATCCAGTTCTTTGGTCGGGACCCAGCCCTCGACGATGAAGGATTCACCGGTTGTCGCAAAACGGAGCGGGGCCTCGGCCATCTCCACGTCCGAAGTGAGGAGTTCATTGCAGGCCAGGAAAAAGGCCTTGTGCTGCTTCTTGATCTCTTCCAACCGGCGGTTAATCTCTTCGAATTCACCCTTCACCGAGAGTACCTGCCCCTCATAATACCCTATCCGGTTCGTGGCCGGCCCCGTCTCCTCAGGTAATGGGACGGCCTGGAACTGGGCGTTCTGGAGGGCATGCTCTGCAATGCTGCGATGCTGGTTCGATACCACGAGGACGATGAATCTCTCCTTCTTCGATTCGGTGGTGAAGATCTCGTGGGGAATATCCAGGGACAGGTCCCGGGAGATGTATCCGCAGAAGACAGAGAACGTCTGGTAATCGCGAAGGAGTTCGAGGTCGAAAGGAACGCTGTTGAAAGGCTTTAATCCGTCGATCTTCTGTTCATACTCCTTGATCTGCGAATCAAGCCTGGATCTCCGGGAAAGGAGATCCTCGACCTCCTGTTCCAGGGGGGGAAGTTCCCGCTCGATCAGTTCCGTAAGCTGTGCATGTTTCCGTCTCTCTCCTGTCTCCTCCTCTTCGTCACGGATCATGAACGCATTGTTGATGCCCCGGAGCCGAAGCAATTCGCGGGATGTCTCATTCGCCTGAGGGAGGGGGGTGCCGATCCGGTACCCCTCATACTCTTTCTTGTCTTTCTCCACGAATTCTTCGATATGAAACAGGTGCTGCCGGTACATCTCCCGGATAACCGGTTCCATCTGTGATTTGGTGGCCGCGATCAGGACACGGGTCATTCCTTCAGGAGTGAACATGGAGCCGCTCCTTGAATCGCGACACCAGGAGGTCAACTGCTTTGCCGAGATTGCGTGTGCCACGCTCTTTCAGTTCGGCAGCGCGTTGTTTCCCTGCCTCCAGAATCTCACCGTGTCTCTTATCAGCATTCACCCGTGCCTCAGCCATCCTGGCTTTTTTGTACTCCTCGGCATCGTGAGTTGCTTTCATGATCAGGTTGTCGGCCTCAAGTTCAGCATTCGCACTGTTCCGCTTCTTTTCGGCCAGAGCCTCGCTGATCGTCTTCTGGTACTCTGATTCTGTCGCTTTGATGTTCTTCAAAACCTCAGTCTTCATCCAACCCTCCTCTCACGGCACTGAAATGTTAGACCGGAATTGTTCTTATATCTGTTGATATTTTTTTGGACCAACAAGAGTGTTATAATGGGAGAAGGGAAAATCAGGGCTCAATCTCTTGATATATCAGGAAGATTGCACTATCGGAGGGAGGGTGGATGGACCAGTTTTATTCCATGACCTGGGGCAGGAATCCGGGCTCTTCCCCCTGCACCATATTCACTGCAGGGGAAGTGTCGAAATGATCTCTAATTTCACGTCATCTGGCAGATCCCTTATCAGAATACCGGACGGTGTGCCGAGAATGCGGGTTCCGCCCAGTTCCGGCGACGAGCAGAGGAGGTGCTGCTCCGGGTGCGTTCCCCGCTCTATTGTGCACGAGAGGAATATCTCTTCCCCTACCGATACTACATACCGGAGTCGGCGGGAACCGGGATGATTGCGGGGCATCACCATGAGGGGAAGGCGGTGGCTCCTCACCAGTTCCAGGAGCATCCAGGCGGCCTGGAGCGATCCCCCTTCGGGAGCAGAGACCGCCACCAGGTGATGGGGTTCGAGTGTCTGGCAATACTCCTCTTCGAACGTCTCGATACAGAGTGGGAAGCGGGATCCAGCCTGCCCTGTGAGTACAAATGATGAGTCCCCTTCCATCAACAGGAGATGGTCTTCCGGAACCTGGATTCTCTTCTCAGACATTTTCTGCTCCCCCTCTTTTTAGAGAAAGAGATTGAAGATCACCAGGGCGATGATCATCATGATACAGGAATGCTTGATACCGGCCTTCAGGGACCCCTCCCCCATCTGCCCTGCGATGAGACCCGAGAGGAGTGCCTGTAGGACCACCGAATGGAACATCAGCCGCAGGATGGCTTTGACAGAGGAGGCGCTGACGTTGGAGATGGCGGTCCCCTGGGGTATTCCCCCGGCGTCGACACTGCCAAGAATTGGAATGAAGTTGTTTGATATCACCGCGACCACGAAGACAAAGACGACGAATGCGAGGTAGATGATGGCAGTGTAAATGAACATGTCCGAGAGGCGCTCGCGCTTGAGAAGGTCAGACATCTTGGCATCACTTGCCGCAATGGCAAGGACGTCCCCGATGGATCCGCTCATCTGGCTCGCCTTGGTGATGAGGGTCACCGTGCGGGCGATCAGGGGGGTCCGTATGCGGTCCTCGAACCGTATGAGGGCGTCGGAGAAACTTGCACCCCAGTCGATATCACGCTTGATACGCTTAATTTCGTAAGAGAGGAGCCCGAGGTTGGTATTCACCATGATCCCGATGGCCTGGGCAATTGTCAGGCCGACCTGGTTGATTCCTGCCATCCGGTCAAGGAATTCTGGGATCAGGGATTCCATGCCCTGTATGTTCCGGCGCCACAACTCGAAGAAGAAGGCATAGGGCAGCAGGACAATGAGCAGGGCCATCATGATGTGGTCATCCACCACGTCGATATAGATCTCGATGTCCTGATATTGGGGTACCACAAAGAAGACAGCAACCACATAGATGAGGGCCAGGGGAACGGTGATGAAGAGTGTCAGATTGTAGTTCTTCTGGAATGCCTCGAACGGGTGGCGTATGAACTGCCGTGCGTTTCTTACCCGGTCATAATGAACCAGGCGGGTGAAGAAATGCTCCTCTCCCTCCCGGTGGTAGACGTTCACATCGCTGTATTCGTGCAGCCACTTGGCCCTGACAAAGCGCTCAACCGTCTCGGTCTTGAGGGATATGATGTCGATAAGCAGGATGAAAACCGCAGACCCGATGGGAAAGACCAGGTAGATCACTGCGGTCAGCTGCAGGATGGCCACCCCTCCCATCATCCCCATCACCACCATGATGATGATCAGGAAGAGTGGTCCGGCCACGAAGAGGGTTACGTAGGATTCGGCGACCAGGGAGAGGAACTGGAGAAACTGCTTCTGCTCGAACCTGGCCTCCTCCTGGTAGAGCCGGACCCTGCCGGAGAGGAAACTCACAAGGTCCCCCCCGCTCTCTATCACCGAGATCATGTCCTCCAGGAACTGCTTGAGCTTCTCCGAGGGAGTGGTCTCCATCAGGTGACGGAGTGCAGTGACCACGTCATACCCGAAAAAATCAGCATCCCTTACCACCTGCCTGAACTCAAGGGCCACCTCGCCGTAGATCTTGGCGTTCTCGGAGAGGGACCTGAAGATGGTCATCAGCTGGGCCCCGCCTTTCCTCATGGCGAACATGTAGGCCACGGCGTTGTGGAGGGTGAGATTGATCTTGGTCGCCCGGTTGCCCCTCTGTAATCCGGGGTATTTCCGGGCAACGGTGTAAATGAAGAGCGATCCTGCCAGGAATGCGATCAATGCGGCCACTATCTGGGCAATGACAATATGGGGGGATGTGGGGTCCAGATCCTGCGGGAGAGGGAGACTGAATACATTGTAGAGATGGATATACCCGCCCGTCTTGGCACTGAAGGCGAGTAACCCGGTCACCCAGAATCCAAAGGCTGCAAACCCGATGCCTGCAAGGAGAGCAGTCTCGATGGAGCGGACCAGGTAACGCTCAAGTGTCACTCCTGCCCGGGCTGAGATGAGGTTATCCTGGAGGCTCTGGTAGCGCAGCGGATTACGCTTGATCCTTCTCCGGATCAGGGCATTGAAGATCATTCAAGTACTCGGGAGAGGTTCTCCAGGTTCTCAATCACTCGTGACGGGTTGATGCTGTAGGCCTGGAAGATACGCGATACACGTTTGTAATCGATGATCTTCTGGTGCTCCATGGCTTCCAGTATCTTCTTCCTGGAGGCAATCTCCTGTTCCAGTTGTTCCCTGCTCCATCCCCTCCGTTCGGCGATGTCAGCATAGATATGCGACCTCCCCTTGTAGTTGAACAGGTCGCGGATGGGATCATATTCAAAGACCGTGTTGACACGGAGATTCCCTGTCGATGGATCGATCCCTGCGATCTCCACGATCTCCAGGCACCGCCGCACCCTTTCCGTGCCCCTGTAGATGAGGGCCTGCACGCTCACGATATTCAGGGCAGTGACCATGTTCCTCGGGACATTGAGGGGCTCGTTCTCCAGCCGGTGAATAGCCGCATCCACGCTCCCTGCGTGCATGGTGGAGAAGGTGGTGTGCCCGGTGTTCATGGCCTGGAAGAGGGTCTGGGCCTCAACTCCCCTGACCTCCCCGACCAGGATATACTCGGGCCTCTGGCGCATGGCGGCCCTGAGGAGATCGAACATGGAGATGATGTTTGACCCTTCTGCCACTGTCTCCCTTGTTACGCTGGCGATCCAGTTCTCATGGAAAAGGGTGATCTCCCGGGTATCCTCGATGCTCACCACCTTGGCCATGGGGGGGATGAAGAGGGAGACGGCGTTGAGGGATGAGGTCTTTCCCGATGCAGTCCCCCCGATGAAGAGGAGGCTCTTGTTGTTCTCGATGGCTATCCAGAAGTACACCAGCTCATCGGCATTGAAGGTGCGGTATTCCGCGAGCTCGACCGGGGAGAAGGGATCCTCCCGGAACTTCCGGATGGTGAACGAGGTGCCCCTGGTAGTCACCTCTGTCCCGAGTGTCAGCTGGAGCCTTGACCCGTCGGGGAGGGTAGCATCGAGCATGGGGGTGCCGGTGGAGATGTGCTTGCCGGACCGCTGTGCGAGGGTGATGGCGAGGGAGTTGAGGACCTCCGCCTCGAACCTGATGTTCGTCTTGACATTCCGGTACTTGCGGTGATAGAGGAATATGGGGATCTGGTTCCCGTCGCAGGAGATGTCCTCGAGGTAGGGGTCCTTCATCAGGGCCTCGATCCGTCCCCAGCCGATGAAATTCCGGACCAGGAAATACTGCAGGCGGAAGAGACTCCCCTCCTCCAGGCTGATGCCGTACTCGTGGAGGAGCGACTGCATCTTCTCCATCAGCAGGGTACGCCTGTCTTTCCCGAGTTCATCGTCGGTGAGGATGAGCGCCGAACGCATGTCCTCGTGAATCCGCTCCAGGAGCTCGTATTCGAATTCCGAGAGGCTGGGCTCATAGAGGAGATACTCATACTGGTTGGTGTTCTCGTTTAACGCGATATCCACGAGGGACCTGCCCTCATCCACCCAGTACCGTTCGACCTCCCGGTATCCATCGGGAATCCTGGCTTCAACAAGGGGGCCGTGGACCCCAAAGTCGTACTCGGGAAACGATGATGCGGCTTTTTTCCGGGATAAGAAACCTGGAAAAGAATAGTCCGGTGGCGTGGTGTCTATCTCGTCCTTCCCTTTCACCGGTTTGAGGCGGTCAGTGATCCCCTTGAGGTCCGGAACTTTGAGTGGCACGAAATTCCCCTGCTCCTGCGGCCAGGCCCTGGGCGCGTCGTCTTCTGTAGGATTGGTATCCCTGCATACATATATAAATGCATGATTGGCGGAGCCCGCAGATGGAGACGGAAATGGTGCCCGGCAACAGGATACTTTTCCTGTCTGACAGAAATCTACATGTATCCGGGGACCCTCATTCTTCATGGTATATCTGAGGTTCTGCATGCACGATACGCCGCGCCGGACAATGCCAACTGGTATTGCATCCCTGGACCCGGTGATGGAGGGGGGAGTCCCACCCGGATCGCTCATCCTCCTCCTGGGGGACATCGGGGCTGGGAACAGCGAATTTGTCTACAGTTCCATCCTGCTCCTCTCCAGGATGAAGCATAACCCGGTGCAGGAGCACCTCCTCCTTCCTGAAGAGATCACCTATGTCACCTTCACCAAGGGGGAGGATGATATCCTCGGGGAGATGCGGCGCTCCTTTCACCCCGACATGACCCGGGCACTCGAGGACGTGAAATTCAAGGATCTCTCCCAGATCTATTTTGATTCGAGCATCATTCCCCTGGAATGGTACTCGGACAAGGATATCATCTCCAGGCTCCAGTCACGGGGGGAGCATGACCAGATCCTCGCATACCTTGCATCCCAGTTGAATACGATACCGAAAAACAGCCTGGTCGTGCTCGATTCCATCACTGACCTGGCCACTCAGTACAACAAGACCGGGAAGTGGAATGATTTTTCAGCGTTCTTACGCGGCCTGCAACGGGTGGCCAAGGAGTGGAACACCACGGTCTATCTCCTGCTCACCAAGGGCATCCTGGATCCCCCCCGGGAACTGGAGGTGGCAGATGCGGCGGACGCGGTCCTCTTCTTCCGGTGGGAGGAGACCACCGGGGCCAGGAGGCAGAGGGTGATGTACATCGAGAAGTTCCGGGGGCTGATGCCCCACCTTGAAGAGAAGGACCTGGTGAAGTTTGCCGTGCGTATCTCCTCTACGGAAGGGTTCGATGTGAGCAACATCCGGGTGGTCATATGACCGGGGAGCGGGTCAGGATTGGGATCGAGGGCCTGGACCAGATGATGGGAGGGGGGCTTATCGACGGGAGCATCTGCGCCATCATCGGCACCTATGGTACAGGAAAGACCACCTTTGCCCTGGAGTTCATCTGGGAGGGGCTCACGAATGGAGAAAATGTCATTTACATCAGCCTGGAGGAGCGGGAGGATCGCCTCCTCCGCTACATGGACGAGAAGGGATGGGACACTGCCCCCTACCGCGGAAAAGCTCTCTCGGTGCTGAAGCTCGACCCCTCGGACTTCAACCTGGCCATCAACAGCATCAAGAACGAGCTCCCTGCGCTGGTGAAGCAGGTCGGGGCGAAGCGGGTGGTGATCGACCCGATCTCGCTCTTTGAAGACCTGTTTGACCGTGACTCCGACCGGAGGAGGGAGATGTTCCGGTTCGTCGACACCCTGCGGGACCAGCACTGCACCATCGTAATAACCAGCGAGACCGACAAGGACAACGCCTTCGCCAGCCGCCATAACCTCATCGAGTACCTCGCCGATACCGTGATCCTCCTCCGTTACGTCCGCCCTTCAGATCTCACCGATGTCCACCTGGCGCTCGAGGTGGTCAAGATGCGGCTCTCCGCCCATTCCCGGGAGATCAAGCCCTACGAGATCCAGCAGGGGCAGCATGTGCTGGTGTACACGGAAGCGAACGTGTTTTAACCAGCAGCGGGCAAAAAGCCCGCTGCTGCGGGGGAAACGCAGGGGTGGCTCCGGGGGTGAGACCTCCTCCTGTCAAAAGAAAGCTACGATTTGATGCGACTGCGGGGGTATGCATGGGAGCGGCCCCGGAATGGGATTCTCCCCATCCTGGCAGAGAAAATGAAAAACCGCACTCCCTCTCAGACGTTCCTGGGGCTGATGCCCCGGCCGCTGTGGCGACCCCAAAGTGCGATAGGCCAGAGGGCCTGCGGGGGATACGTGGGGTTTGGTCGGGAGGGGGATTCACCCCATCCCCCTCAATGAATACTCGCTATTGAGACGAGATACAAAACTGAAAATCCCCTTCCTAGAACCCCTCAATCCCCAGCAGGTGGAGCACGATCACGATGAGTGCCCCCGGGATTCCCCCCAGGATGCAGAGGAGGATATTGACCAGGGAATAGGGGATATCGGGCTTTCCCAGGCTTCCCATGACGTTGAACAGGTTTGTGAAGAAGAGGATGAGGAGGCCAAGGATAGAGTTGATTATCAGCTTCGTGATATCCTTGATGATGAAGAAGAGCACCACTGCAATGATGATTCCGGCAATGAGGACTGCGAAATCTACATTCATGCCTAATTACCAATGATCGCCAGGTTTTTTAATCTTATCTCCGGGAGGACCATGGACCCCATCACCCTCTCCCCGGGGGAGAGCCCCCCGGTCTCTCTGAACATATCAAAGACGTTCCCGGAGAGCATGGCCTTCCTGATGGGGAACTCAACAGTCCCGTCCCGCATGAAATAGGCGTTGGAGAGTTCCACGGAGAAGTCGCCGGTAAGGGGGTTTGCGGTGTGAGCTCCGACCACGTCGTGGATGTGCACCACCTCGTCATCGAGGACACCCCCTCTCGGCCCCTCAAAAGTGAGTGTGTGGGTCCCAATAGTCGGGGACCCCCCGTGGCCGCCCCGGACAGCGCTCCCGGTGCTCTCTTTTCCGTACCGGTATGCCGTCTTCAGGTCGTAGGCAAATTCATGGAGTATCCCCTTCTCCACGAAGTTCACCCTCCTTGTCGGGGTCCCCTCCCCATCCCACCGGCAACTCGAAAGTCCCCTGGGGTGGAGGGGCTCATCGATGAGCGAGAGGGTCCTGTCCATGACCTGCTGAGAGAGGGAGGGGGCCAGCCGGGAGCGGCCGGCATGGACGTTCTTCCCGCTCAGCGCAGGGAAATACACGCCCCCGAGGAACTGGGAGAGCGCCACCGGGGAGAGGACCACGTCATATGGTCCGGTCCCGATCTCCCTGCCGCCATGCGACGAGTAGGCCAGGTACGCCGCCTTCTCTCCCACCTCGCGGGGGTCGATATCCATCTTCCAGGAGGTCTCAAACTCGTACCCCGTGGACTGCTCCATGATGGTCTCCACCCCGACGCTCACCGAGCTCTCCTGGTCCTGGTAACAGAGTCCGCTGCTGTTGGCGAGGATTCCGGTATATCGGGAGACCTCGGCGCTCCCCGAAGTGATCTCCACCGGGTAGGCCCCGGTTCCCTCCAGGAGCCGGAGCAGGAGTTCACGGGTGGTCTCAGCGTCGGGGGTGACCTCCGGGTCGAAATTCAGCGGGGCGGGATCGAGATCACCAGGCCCGGGCAGCCCTGCCCAGTCCTGCGGGGTCGCGAGGCGGGCGCTGGCAATCGCGGCATCAAGGCAGGCGTCCCACCGCTCCGGGTTGCTGGTCGCGGAGATCCCTATCCGCCCTTCATGGATGACACGGAGCGAGAGCCCATGGTGTTCCGACCCGGACGCATAGTGGATCTCCCGCTTCTTCAGCCGTGCAGTGACCGAAGACCCCGAGAAGAGGTAGACCTCCAGTTCATCGACCCGTTCCTCACCCCTTTTGATGATGCGGTCAATCAGATCCACTGCCACCCACCACCGCGTTCATCAGCAGGACATGCGGAGCCCCGTCACTTACCGGCACGCTCTGCCCGCCCTTGCCGCAATACCCCTGGTGCATAGACCGGTCACGTGCACAGAGCGAGATCGAGTGCAGGGTCTGCAGTATCTCGCCCGAGAGCGAGACATCCCTCACCATGGCCCCGACCTCGCCGTCCTCAATGTGATAGCCGTACTCGGCATTGAACTGGAAGACTCCCCTCCCGGGATCCACCTGTCCGCCCCGGGTCCCCTTGAGGAGGATCCCGGACCTGCACTCCCTGATCATCTCTTCAAACGAACTGTCCCCGTTCTCTATGTAGGTGTTGCTCATCCGGACCTGGGGAGGCTCCCCCGGCATGGCCCTGGCGTTCCCCGCATGGCCGTGCCCCACCGCAGCCAGGGTCTCCCTGCTATGGAGGAATGCCTGCACCACCCCTTCCCTGATGATCTCGGTCCTGCTCACCCTGCTCCCCTCGGCGTCCAGGGGTTCGAACCCGAACTCGGGGAGCGAGGGGTCATCGACGATTGTCACTGCCGGACTCCCTATCCGCTCGCCGATAGTACCCCCGAGCACCGAGCTCCCTTCCTGCACGAGGTCGGCCTCGCTCGCGTGGCCCACCGCTTCGTGGGCGAATACGCCGGCAAGTTCCGGGTCCAGCACCGCGTGCATGGTCCCCCCCCTCGGTGCCCTGGCATCAAGGAGTGCGATGGCCCTCCCGGCGGCGACCCTTCCGTCCTCCTGGCGGTGACGCAGGTTGAAGTCCTGGAGGGTGTGCTTGCGCTGGTATCCCATCTGCATGTCACTCCCCCTTCCTGCCACTGCGAGGATGGAGTAGCCGGACCTGCTGAGGGTGTAATGAGACTCGTTGCCGCTGCTGTCCTCGAACCGCACCTCCTCCAGGCGCTCGATATAACTGGCCCGGGTGCTCCTGATACCCTCGATGCGGGCACTCTTCTCCACCTCTGCCAGCAGTTGCTGCTTCTCCTGGATATCCACTGACCCGGGGTCCTCCTTCATGTGAGGGACCGGGAGGCTCCCGGTGGGAACATCTGCCAGGATCACCTCCTGGCCGGTGAGCGATGCAAGCCGTCCGGCCTTCTCCAGGAGTTCCTGGAAAGATCTCCCGCCGGGCCGCGTATAATGGTCGATGGCCAGGATGCCCCAGCCCCTGGGGCCAAGTACCCGGAGGATTGCACGGTCGACGAACGAGGTACCTGCAGACTCCACCCGGGTGTTGTCGATATCGATGTGGGTGACAGTGCCTGTCACGTGGCGGACGTCAAAATAGCGGACCCCGGTCATGACTTCACGCCGGGGATGTAGAGATCCCGGAAGGGTCCAGGAATGGCCCGGAAGGAGTGGTGGCCATCTTGCGCAGCTTGTTCAGGAAGCCTTCACGGTTCTCAGGCACCAATGCGATCTTTAATACATCCTCGATATAGTCGACCGGGATGATCGTGACCATGGACTGGTAGCGCTCCTCGATCAGGACATCCTCGATATTCGCCCTGGGGATGAGCACGGTCTTGATCCCTGCCTTGGCGGCCGCCTCGATCTTGAAGGTAACTCCCCCGACGGGGAGCACGTCCCCGCGGACAGAGAGGGATCCGGTCATGCCGATATCCTGGCGGACAGGGATGCTCTCGATAGCACTGATCACTGCAGTGGCCACGCTGATGGAGGCGGAGTCACCCTCCACTCCTCCGTAGGTGCCGATGAACTGGATGTGGACATCCATGTTCTTGATGTCCTTTCCTGTGAACTTCTTCAGGATCGCACTCACGTTCTTGATAGATTCCTGTGCAATCTCTTTCAGCATGCCGGTGGCGATCACCGTCCCGCTGGCTCCCTGGGCAGGGGTGACCTCGGCCATGATGGGGAGCACCGAGCCGGAATCGCTTCCCATCACCGCAAGCCCGTTCACCCGGCCAATCCTGGTCCCTTCCACCACGGTAAGTTCGTATTCCCTGCTGCGGTGGATGTATTCGTCTGAGACCTGGTCCTCGATGGATCTCGCGGTCTTCTTGGCAGCGATGACATGGTCTGCGGTGGTCACCTCTGCACCCTGCTGCCGGGCCAGGTCTCCCGCCACCCGGATGAGCCCACCCATGTCCCGGAGCTTGAGGGTGAGGTGCCCCTTCCGGTTGGAACGCCGGCGGGCCTCACGGATGATCTCTTCCATGGCGCCCTTGTCAAAGTGGGGGATCTTGCCGTCGTTCTTCACCTCCTGTGCGATGAAGCGGATGAACTTCTCCCTGTTCTCGGGGGTGTCCAGCATGCTCTCGCTCATGTAAACCTCGTACCCGTAGCCCCGGATACGCGAGCGGAGCGCCGGGTGCATCCCCTGGATGGCGTCCAGGTTTCCTGCGGCGATCATGATGAACTTGCAGGGGACGGGCTCGGTCCTGACCATCGCCCCGCTGGAACGCTCACTCTGCCCGGTGATGGGGAACTCCCCCTCCTGGAGTGCGGTGAGGAGGTTCTGCTGGGAATGGGGGGTGAGGGTGTTGATCTCGTCGATGAAGAGAACCCCCTTGTGGGACCTGTGGATAGCCCCGGCCTCCACCCTGTCGTGGCTCGGGGTCTCAAGGCCGCCGCTCTGGAACGGGTCGTGCCGGACGTCCCCGAGGAGCGCCCCTGCATGGGAACCGGTGGCATCGATGAAGGGTGCGGTAGTGGTGGTGTCATTGGAGACCAGGAGCTTCGGGACCATGGACTCCTCCCGCGGTGTGGCATAGCGGAGGGCCATGAAGACAAAGGCTGCGGCGATGATCCCCATCAGCCACTGGTAGGTGATAAAGGCGTACCCGATGATCCCGATGAGGAGGAGCATCAGGAGCGTGTTGCGCAGTTGTATCTTTTTTCGGGCCTCCGCCTTGTGTGCGGCGACGATCTGCTTCCCTCGGCCGGAGGGGACCGTTCTTACAATGGGGTTATTCGGGTCATCCGAGTTCGGATACACGAGGATATCCTGCATCTCCTCTTTAGGGAGGAGCTCGGCCATGGCTTTTGCAAGCATTGACTTCCCAGTGCCGGGGCTCCCGATCATCATGACGTGGCGTCTCTGGGTGGCGGCTTTCTTTATCACCTCGACGCCATGCTCCTGTCCGATCACCTGGTCGATGAGGGATACAGGAACTTCCACCTGGGCGGAGTTCTCCATTGAAACCTCCACGGGGCTCTCCTCTTCCTGACTCTCCTCAATGATCTGCTCGGTTCCCATGCGAAAATTGACCTCTTCTCACCCTGAGATAGTGATATAATGTATTCCTGCTCGTTTAAGTACTTTCAGCCTGAGGTAGCGGATATGTTGGTCGTAAGCACAGAATATTCCCAGATCCTGGCCGCAAACGTCGCAAAAGCCCTTGATTGTCCATTGGGCGGGGTGCGGTTCACCCGGTTCCCTGACGGTGAGCATTACCTCCGGATGGCAGCCATCGATCGGGAGATGGTCATAGTGGGAAGCGTCCCCCATGCAGATGCCCTGGTACAGCTCCTTCTCCTCATCGATGCCTGCGAAGGTGCCGAGAACACCCTTGTAATCCCCTACCTGGGCTATGCCCGGCAGGACAAGCAGGTCCATGCAGGTGAGCCTCTCAGCGCGAGGGCCATTGCCAGGGCGCTCTCGACCGGGGTATCAAGGATCTTCTCGGTGAACGTGCATGACCGGGCGGTGCTCTCCCATTTCCGGGTGCCTGCACATGACATCAGCCTTGCCGGAGAGATCGGGCGCTACCTCGGCTCCCACCCTCTCCATCATCCCCTCATACTGGCCCCTGACGATGGTGCGGCCTCATTTGCCGGGCAGGTTGCCGGCACCTGCGGCTGGGAGACGGATCACCTCGAGAAGACCCGGATGAGCGGCGAAGAGGTGAGGATGGAGCCCAAGCATCTGGAAGCGAAAGACCGGGACGTGGTGATCGTGGATGACATCATCTCTACCGGCGGTACCCTGGCCATGGCTGCGACCATGCTCCAGGCACAGGGTGCCCGGAGTGTCTCCTCTGCATGCGTACACGGGGTCCTGGCAGAAGGGGCCTACGTCCGCCTGCTCGCCACCGGGATACGCGAAGTGGTCTGCAGTGATACTTTGGAGAGGGCATGCAGCCGCTACTCGGCAGGGAGTGCCATCGCCGACGGGATACAAGGATGCTGGTGATAGATGGGGCATTCCTGGAAGGTGGCGGGCAGATCGTCCGGGCATCTGTGGCTCTTTCAGCCCTGACCGGCACACCCGTCCGTGTAGAGCGAATCAGGGCAGGGAGGGAGCAGCCCGGTCTCCGGCCCCAGCATCTTACCGCGGTCCTGGCAGTTGCAGCGGCCTGCAATGCGGAGGTCTCGGGGTGTGCCCGCGGCAGCAGGGAACTGACGTTCCTCCCCGGCCCACCATCCCGGAACGAGATAGTGTTGGATGTCGGCACCGCAGGGAGCATCCCCCTGGTGATCCAGGCCTGGCTCCCCGTGGCGATACGTGTGGGAGGAAAGATCACCCTCACCGGGGGGACGGAGGTGGCGCGGAGCCCCACCATCGATTACCTTGCCCGCCTCCTCATTCCCCTCCTCGAGATGCATGGGGCCCGGGTCTCGCTTGAGATTCGGAGGCGCGGGTATTATCCAAAAGGCGGAGGGATAGTGAGGGTGGAGGCAGAACCATCCATGTTGCAACCAATAAACCCCGACCGCCGCAGGCAGGAGGCACACCGTGGAGTCTGCTCCTGCAGTGCCGGACTCCCCTCACACGTGGCAGAGAGGCAGGCCAGGGCCGCCGCGTCACTGCTCTCCCGCCACACGGGCCTCTCGTTCCCGGAAGAGCTGGATGCGAGGCCGGGGCCGGGGACCGGAAGTTCCTGCACGGTGTGGATGGACTGGATGGGGGGGATCGGGATCGGGAGACGGGGGTATCCTGCAGAGAAAGTGGGGGAGGAGGCTGCCCTTATCCTCATGGACGAGATGAACGGTGGGGGCATGGTCGATTCGTTCCTGGCAGATCAGCTCCTCATCTACCTTGCCTGTGCGGGAGGGTCCTACACCGCCCGCACCTGTTCATTGCATGCCCGGACCATGTGCTGGCTGCTGGAGCAGTTTGGATGGCCTGTCGAGGTATCGGGAGAGGGGGTGACGAGGTTTGTCCGTGCGGCGGGTACTTGACGCAACAGCCTTCTTCCTGGAGATACCGCTGGAGGGGGAGATCTTCACCACGCCCCTGGTGGTGGACGAACTTGCCGATACCCGGTCCCGGTGCCGGTTCGAGGCCCTCTCTGCCGCCGGGATGCGGGTGGTTGCACCCGGCCGCGACTCCCTCCGGAAAGTGACGCAGGTCTCTGCCGGGAGTGGGGATGAGGGGGTGCTCTCCCCCGCTGACCGTGAGCTCCTGGCGCTTGCACTGGAGATCACAGCAGAGGTGGTCTCCGATGATTTTGCCCTCCAGAACGTTGCCCAGCACCTCGGTCTTATGGTGTGCCCGCTCCAGCAGAGGAGAGCAAGGAAGAGGATTTGGAGGTTCCGGTGTCCTGGGTGCGGGCGGTATACCGACGGCCCTGGTGAGTGCCCGGTCTGTGGTGCCATGCCAAAAAGAACCATTAAGTAGATAGGTGCACACTTTTTCACCATGTCGTCGCTCGACGAGCTGATCCAGAAAGCCAGAATGCTCCTCTCGGAAGGTCACAGCCCCGGGCAGATAGCCGATGAACTCTCTCTCTCCATGGAGACCGTGACCTGGCTCCTCACCCAGCAGAAGGGGGCGGCCATCCCGAAGGACGTGCACATCGACTGGACCGCTGTCAGCGGCCAGGGCCCCATGCTCGACGGCATGGCCATGATGCTCCTGAAGCGGTACTATACAGCCCTAGACAGGGAGGAGAAGGAGGAGGGAACCTCTGATCGTTTTCCCACCCTGGTGGTAGGAATCGCCATCTCCGGGATCCCCCTTGCAACCCTGATCGCCGTCGAGGAGGATATCAAGCTCGCCATCTACCACCCGGCCAAGCACAGCACACAGGACCCCCCTGTCGGGTCCATCAGCGGGAATTTCTCACCGGTGACAGGGGAGAAGTGCATCATCGTGGATGACGTCATCACCTCCGGGAACACTATGCAGGACGTGATCAAGTACCTGCGCAGGCACGGGGCGAATCCTGTGGCTATCTGGGTGATCTTTGACAAGCGCGGCCTCCGGGACGTGGATGGGGTTCCGGTCTATTCCCTCTTTAAAATATCCCGCATTGATTGATAACCCTTCCATTTTTCCATTGAAAAATAGATTGGTTTATATAGAAGTTTAATTCCATCTTTTACAACATCGGAGGAATCGCTATGCTTGGAGGACAACCAATCATCATTCTCAAGGAGAACGTGGAGCGGAACAGGGGCCTTGAAGCCCAGCGCTCAAATATCGCGGCTGCAAAAGCCATTGCCGGAGCGGTCAGGACGACGCTTGGCCCCCGCGGTATGGACAAGATGCTCGTGGAAGGTACAGGTGATGTGACGATCACCAACGACGGGGCGACTATCCTCCAGGAGATCTCCGTCCAACACCCTGGCGCAAAGATGGTTATCGAGGTGGCCAGGGCGCAGGACGAAGAGGTAGGGGACGGCACCACCACCGCCGTGGTCCTCGTGGGCTCGTTCATGGAGAAGGCCGAGCTGTTGATCGAGAGGAAGATCCACCCTACCGTGATCGCGGAGGGGTACCGCCTCGGCATGAAGAAGGCCCTGGAGATACTGGATGACCTCGCCATCGACATCGATTCCTATGACAGGGATAATCTGATCAAGATCGCCGATACCGCAATGACCGGCAAGTCGATCGAGT
This sequence comes from Methanolinea sp., assembly GCA_025453675.1. Taxonomy (GTDB): domain Archaea; phylum Halobacteriota; class Methanomicrobia; order Methanomicrobiales; family Methanospirillaceae; genus Methanolinea_A. The sequence goes on along the minus strand of JALOPW010000002.1, from coordinate 35,231 downwards.
CAGTGAAGCATAAACTGAACGGGATCGCGGTCGATGCGGTGATGACCATAGCCGAGAAAGAGGGCAAAAAGGTCATCGCCGACGAGGACAACGTCCTGATCAAGAAGCAGGCCGGGCACACCATGGACGATGCCGAACTCGTCCGCGGCGTGGTGATAGACAAGACCCGGATCAGCGAGGACATGCCCCGCAAGATCAAGGATGCGAGGGTAGCCCTGATCTCCAGCCCCATGGAGATCAAGAAGACCCAGGTCAAGGCCAAGATCCACATCAGCTCGAGCGACATGGTCAGCGCCTTCTCCGCCCAGGAGAGAGAGGCCTTGAAAAAGTTCGCCGACAAGGTCATCGAGAGCGGGGCGAACGTGCTCCTCTGCCAGAAAGGCCTCGCGGATGCAGTCTCCTTCTACCTCGCAAAGGGCGGGGTTCTGGCCGTTGAAGACATCCCCGAGAAGGACATGAAGTTCGCTGCAAGGGCGCTGAATGCCCAGATTGCGAGCAAGGTAGATGAGCTCTCGCCCGAGACGCTGGGCCGGGCCGAGCTCGTGGAGGAGATCGAAGATGCGGAGTTCATCAAGATATCCGGTTGTGACAACCCGAAAACCGTGACTATCCTTCTGCGTGGCTCCACCGACTACCTGCTCGACGAACTCGAGCGGGCGGTCGTTGACGGGACACGGGTGGTCATGGACGCCATGGAAGACCGGAAGCTCGTGGTCGGCGGCGGTGCGGTCGAGACCGAGATCCTGATGAAAGTCAGGGACTATGCCGAACACGTGGGAGGCCGCGTGCAGCTGGCCATCGAGGCCTATGCCAGTGCATTCGAAGTCATTCCCGTCACCCTGGCAGAGAACTCCGGGTACAACCCGGTTGACAAGCTGGTCGACCTGAAGAATGCCCATGCCAGGAAGCACAAGAACGCCGGCCTGAATGTCTACAATGGAAAGATCGTAGACATGCTCAAGGAGGGCGTGGTCGAACCGCAGCGCTCCAAGCGACAGGCCATCCAGAGCGCGACCGAGGCTGCCATCATGCTCCTCCGGGTGGACGACATGATGGTCACCCGCGAGGGTGGTGCTCCTGCCGGCGCTCCCGCAGGCATGCCCCCGATGGGCTGAAATCAATACCTTTTTTCCGCACTTTTTCCGGAAACTTCTCTTTTACCTGATCCGGCCTTTCCAAATCTTCTCCTGCTCTTTGGTCATCCTCTCGAGCAGGTGGAGACGATCACCACTTCGCTCTCCTCGATAGGCTTGTCCTGGGGCAGGCTGATCCCCTCATGCAGGATGAGCACGATATCCGGGCTGATTCCTAAAGAGAGCAGGGCGTCCTCGTAGGTCGCACCGTCCGCTCCCTCGTAGTCGATGGTCTTCCCTTCGGGCTCCAGGAGAAAACGGCACTTCACTCCCATTCGATAGGATTATACGAACGCGAAAGAAAAATATCTACCCCGTGCCGAGGTAGTCTAGTCCGGAAAGGCGGTAGCCTCGAAAGCTACTGGCGCTCTGCGCCTCGGGAGTTCAAATCTCCCCCTCGGCGTGACGGCTTTTTCTCGTTGGTTTTTCATTTCATCCTCCCTGCCGTACTTTCGCACATTGCAGAGAAAGGAAAGCGATATAGCGAAGACACGACGTATTTCAATCTGTTGGGAATAGATGTTGGTGGCAGTTTGCCGCTCTACCTCAATACACGAAAAAGCAATAGAGGATGACACAATGGACTTTCTGCCCAAGGGTAGGCTGGATGCATTTGCTGATGGAGTATTTGCGATTGTGATCACGCTGCTTGTGCTCGATCTCTCGATACCTGCTGTCAATGAAAACCTGGTAACAGCCCTTGTGAGACAATGGCCTGTTTTCCTCGCGTACATCATCAGTTTTGCATTCGTTGGCAGTGTCTGGATATCTCATTCGTCCATTACTGCCCTGATAAAGCAGGAAACCCCCTTTTCATACCGCCTTACCCTCTTCATGCTTTTTTTCGTGTCGCTCATTCCCTTCACGACGAAACTCATGTCCTTTTACCTCTCGAATCCTCCACCGTTCCCGGTGTTTGGGGGATTAGATCCCGTAGCCTGGTTGCTGGCGGTGAACGCAATCGCAAGATCCAATTTCACCATTCCCATCACGATTTACGGTCTCGGCCTCCTGGCCGTATCTGTAGCGATCAATACCATCATGAAAACAGCAATCAGGACCCCGGGGATGCTCCTCGATGAGACTGCCGGAGAGGAGCTTGCCGCCCTTCAGCACAAGCAGCAATATGGCGACTACATCATATTAGGGACGCTGATTTGCGGATTCATATTCCCAACGATCGCGGTAGTCGGTTACATCCTCGTATCGGTACTCTTCTTCATTACTCCAACAATCTCCATTTCACAGGTGAAATGGAGAAAAAACAGTTGAAATGGGGAATGGTGGGGCTCAATAGGAGTGTGTTGGCAATGGCCTGGTATCTGGGGTCCTGGTGGTTGCAGCCTGGGATTCACCTTATACCAGGATGGAGTCGTCTGATCAGGACCCCGGAAAGGGATTGTAAAAGGATGAAGTCCCTTTTATCCTTTCCCCCTGCCACCCTGCTCTTTCAGCATCCCGATCTCGATCCCAGGGTGCCGGTACCTCTCCCTCCCCTCTGTCTTCGGTCCTGCCTGGATAGCCCTGGTCGGACAGAGCTGGATGCAGGCCATGCACTGCTCGCAGCGGTGGAGCCAGGTCGGGCGTCCTTCCACGAGATGGATGTTCTCCACCGGGCAGACCGCGGCACAGGTCCCGCAGGCAGTGCACCGGTCGTCGACGGTAAATTTCCTGTCGGCATCATGCACCCCGGCGATGAACCTCGGATACATCAGGCCTTGGATGAGAGAAGCGAAGGGCGACCATGAAGGCTTTTTACGGACCCCTCCATTCACCATCCTCGCAATCTCTTCCACGCGACGGTCGGCTCCCTTGAGAGTCCTTTCTCTCCTGCCCTCCTTCAGGGCCCCGTACATCATGAGGTAATTTCCCGGCATTCTCACGGAAAATCCGGCATCGATCCCCCTCCTGCCGGGCCCGTCATTCAGGATCCCATCGATCTGGCGCAGGGCAGCTGATCCTCCTGCCCCTCCCATGGTGATGACTGCAAATGCATACCTTACTTTCGCGAGGTCGAGACGACGGGAGAAATCTGCGACAATGGAGGGAAGGCCATAGAAATAGAGGGGGCTGACGATCCCGATCCGGTCTGCCGCCGGGACAATCGGGCCGGGAGTCCTCACTGCAGACGCAATGGGTTCGAGTTCGCAGTCCCCGAGCCGGCTGCAGAGTCCCTTTGCAACAGCGAGTGAGTTACCTGTCCCGGTGAAGTAGTAGAGGAGGGTCTTCATGAAGGTACCTGAGAGATTTTTAGGGCCCCTCCGGGAAAAGGGTGACGTTCGGCATTTCCGATCGCCTGGTCCCCCTTTTTCCCGAAGTCCCGGCGCGAGTATCACCCGATCAGGTACGTCACCGTGACCGTTGCGGTCACCGTAACCTCGCCGGCCTCGATCGGCGTCGATACTCCGCTGGCCATCGCATCCTCCATTGCGTAGTTCTGGAACCGGGCAGGGGTGTAGCCGGCGCTGATCTGGGCAGTCTTTACCGATTTGATGCTGACGCCAAGTGCATCGGCGACCGTCCGTGCATCCGCAGCAGCCCTCTCGGTGGCCTCTTTCAGTGCTTCGGTCCGGAGCACCTGGGACTGCTCGTCCGAGAGGAGGAACTGGATAGAACTCGCCTGGTTGATCCCGTTCGCGACCCCGATATCGATCACCTCGCCGGTCCGGGAGACATCATGGAGCGTGACGGTCAGGGTGTTCGTCACGCGGTAGGTCTTGACCTTCTGCAGGCCGTAGAGTTTCGAGTCCTCGTAGACCGGGTAGATGTAATATCCCGTTGTTTTGAAAGACTCCTTTGGGATACCGGCAGCGATCAGGGCGTCCATCACTTTCGTCATGCGGGCGGCATTCTCTGCCTGGGCTGCCCGGACGTTGGGGTTCTCGGTCTCGACCGCGAGAGAGATCTGGGCACGGTCTGGTGTTCCGATGACGGATCCGGTTCCCGATGCCACGATGGTGTTGTCCGTATCTGTGTTGTCTGCGTACGCGGTCCCGATCGCCGATGTGGCGAGGATAAGAAGGACCGCGATAAAAATCGTGAATTTATGTTGCATTTTAGATCAGGACACTGGTTTCGCGGCCGTCCGTTTTAATGTTCCTTTGACTGTGAACGGAGTGGCAGTCATCATGAGGGTATCCGGTTTGCAACACTGTTCTCGTTCCCATGGAATCGATTGTGCGGTCCCGGGACTTTTATCCCCGGTGCAATGGGAAAGACCTGAGAGGTACTGCCGGGTATAGGGGAGTTATTGTGCGACCAGACGGGAGTCGCCATCATGAAGTGGTCTGTTTCAGATGAGTCTACCTGAACGGGCTTGATCTCCTCATTCATCGCAAGAAATGCCTTCATCCCCTTCATGCCTGTTTTTGGGCCCGGATCGGCAAGGGGCTTGATCCGGACCACCGTTGCACCCGTCTTTTGGCCCAGCGCCCGGGAACGTGCGGTTTCCGGCGGGACGAGAGTGACCGGGGGTGAACCTGGCCCCCGTACCCTCTCACCATGGATAACCCGGGGTGTCCCGTCTCATGCCCGGAGGATCATCGGCCCCGGCTCGATGTACCGGCCGGCCCCGAGCAACCAGGTCCCGTCGACATCCGTCACGTAGCTGATCTTGAGGTCGGTCCTGTTGGTGACCGGGTTTGTCGAGTAGTAATCGACCATCCCCCCGCCGCCTTTTGCCGTGGTAATCATCTCCTGTATGTGATAGGTGCCCACCGGGTCGGTCGCATCGAACCGGTTCACACCGATCTGGTCGGGGTGATACGGCCATGATAACGTCGTCCCGTTGTAATCGTAGGCGAATATGTAGAGATCCCCGCTCAAGAACGGGCCGCTCTGGTCATTGAACACGGCAAGCGCCTTCTCCCTGCCCTGTGCCAGTGCATATGCCCTGGCGTCGCCGACAAACTGGAGGAGCTCCTGATCGATGAGAAGATCTTCACGGGTATATACGCCGGCCCCAATCCAGTAGGTGTCGTCAACCGGCCGAACGTAGCTGATCTTGAGAGTACTCGTGCCATTCGCCGCCGGGTACGGGTAACGGTAGAGGATATACCCTCCACCGCTCTGTGCCAGCTGGATCTCGATATCCGTGTAGGGTTTTCCGGTGGCGTCCTTCAGCGGACGGAAGTCCGTGCCGACCATGCCGGGCTGGAAGGGAAGGGCGAGCGCAATGCCCGAATAATCAAGGGCATAGATATAGACGTCGCCGGTCACATACGGACCGGACGCATTATTGAACGCGGCGAGGGCTGTGTGTCTGCCGCTCTTCTCTGCCCAGGATGCAGCATGGTCTACGTATTCCTTGATCTCAAGCGAAGTTGAGGGATACCGGTGATCCGGGGATGCAGTGCCAGTGGGAACCACCGGGGGCACTTCTGTTGTTGAAGCCGGTGTCGTGGTGGGCTGTCCTGTCTGGGGTGCGGTGGTCGTGCATCCAGCTGCAACGATGAGGAAGATGAGTATGGCAATAAAGGGCAATCCTTGTCGCATGAACCATCGTTATTGCATGGTACCTTATAAACGGGATGGTTTTGGCCACGCCGGTTCACGCGAAGAAGCAAATCCTGCCCGTGTAAGTGCCGGAACCTTTTTTCACCCGGGGATGAAGAGGTATTGGTAACACACCCCGCACTGTTGCACAGTGAAATCTCGAAGAGGGCAGGTTCCTATGGGGAGTCACCCGCCATTCGGCAGGTATTTCAAGGGGATTCTCATCGTCTCCGTCTGATCGTTCCAGATTACAGATACCACCAGCCAGTCATTCCCCATTTTCATCAGTTGAATGCTGTTGATCCCTGTTGAAGACGGTTCCGGGTCATGGCTCGTAAATCTTGCTTCATAGGTGCTGAATCGCTGGGCAATTTTCCCAAATACTTCTGTGCGTGACCAGACTTCCCTCTCTTCAAATTCAGCGAGGTTTCCGCTCTCCACCTGTTCCCGGACAGCACTGGTGAACTGTTCAACCGTGAAGATACGTGGATAATCTCCATTATTGTTAACCAGCAATCCCCCGGGTATGAAAAGATGTTCCAGATCCTCCAATCGAGGAATCTCTCCCCGTCTGAAACTGATACACCGGTATAATCCGGATACCACACGGTCAATTTCCTGCATATTCAGGAGATTCACCAGGAATGAGAAATAATCTACGTTTTATCATATTCCGCGTGATTCGGTAAGGTGATGGGCACCGTATCAGGAGTATAGCATATATATCCGCCTGTATCATATCCGGTTTCCATGGGAATGCGTTCTATACCGAATTATTTTGAATAATCATACTACAGTAGGGTAAGTGGCCCTCAGAAGGCTCTTATAATTTCGGGATGAAATTCTACCCATGAAGTCACTTGTTTTTCTGGTGCTCTGTATGTTCGCAGGACTGCTCGTCCTCGGCGCCGGATGCACCCAGCCATCCAGCGGGCCGGCCACGCAGGTACCGACACCTGTACCCACCACGGCCCAGCCAACCATCCCCCCGACCGTGGCCACCCCGGTGGTGACCCCCACCCTCGGATACATCGAAGGCCCGCTGCCTGCCCAGTACATGGTAGATGTCCAGGTGGTCCGAAACACTGTTGCCATCACTCCCACCATTATTGCGACATACCGGGGAGGAAAAGGCACCAATTTCGTATACTCAATGGATGTAATGGTCACCCGTTCCGACGGCCAGGTGATCTCCAAGAGCCTGGAGAGGCCGCAGGTGAACTCCATCCTCGAGGTAGAAGGGACCCGGGGAACCGATCGGGTTGAGGTCTTCATCAACCTGGTCAACGGTGAACGGTACAGGATATATGACCAGTCCCTGGCATTCAGGAGCTACAACTAATCTTTTTTTCCGAAAGCCAAGGGGGCGGAGGACACCCCTCTGGTATATCTCACGCACCGGTCACATTGCGTGAAAATATGACTTTAGCCCCCTGACCCCCCACCAGATCCCAGGTGAACCCCTCGTGAATTCCAGAATGGCCACCACATGACATCGACAGATCAACGGGTTATCGGAATGGTGAATTCCTCATGCCCTGGTTTTTTTGATCCCCTGGCCCTCAAAGGTCGCCACCAGCACGTTCTCCCTGTAGACTTTTACCATATAACAGGAGAACTGGCCGGTCTCGCCCTGGCATTCGGCAACGGCAATCAGTGTGCCTTCTGCAGGGCTCAAATAACAGATCTGGGCCGAGAGGGCAACTTCCTCTACATCGCTCAGGTTTGCAGCAATCCCGAATGCCTGGTCTGCCAGCGAGAACACTGCCCCTCCATGGGCATTCCCGTGCTGATTTCTCTTCCCTGCGACATCCATCCTTACCCTGGCATACCCCGGGTGGGCATCAAGGATCTCCAACCCGAGCAACCGGGCATATTCTGACTGGTTAAACTTCAGGATACGGGATTGCGTCTCTCCGGGAAAGAGGCGCCCACTTCCCTCTCGTGTATCAGGCACGTGTCACGCCTCACTCGCAGAGAGATGGTGCGACCATTCCACATATCTTCATTTGTACTCACGGCGGGTATACTGGTGCTTCTCGGACGATCCCCCGTGAGCCACGATGTAGAGCCATTCATAGAGTGACTCTAATGTCCCAAACTGCTCGTACCTTCGCATGGAGAATTCCACCCTCATCCTGCTGTCGAACATCACACGGCCCTCATGCTTCATGCGCCTGGCAATCTCCAGGTCATCACCGGCATCGATGCAGTGGTACATCCCTGCCCGAAGAAACGCGTCCTTCCGGAAGGCCGTGTTGCACCCCAGCGTGTAATAGAGTGTGCGGGTGTAATAGCCGAGCCGTGCAAAATGGTTCGCCATGCCAAGGGAGATGTGGTTCTTGATGGTCTTCTCGATGGGATCAACCGGCCCAAAGAGCTGCACCACGTCAGGATTCCGATCAAAGTCATTGAGTATGACCTCCAGCCAGTTGCGGGGTATGATGCAGTCGGCATCAGTGGTGGCCAGTATTGCGCTCCCGGCACGCATGGCACCGTCATTCCGGGCACCCCCCACTTTCCTGCTGGTCTGGATGAAGACTACGTCTGCCAGCGGTTCTGCGAGTTCCCTGGTAGTGTCTTTTGAACCGCCATCCACCACGATGATCTCGTACTCATCCCGGGGGAGTGTCTGGCGGTTCAGGGACTCCAGGCATTCTACGATGTGTGCAGCCTCGTTGAAGGCGGGAATCACCACTGAGATATTCATTCTGCAAGCTCCCTGTATAACCGTATATGCTGTGCGGCAATATCTTTTAAATCAAACTGCGACGTGAAATCCCTTGCTCCGCCTGCGCAACGCCTTAATGCGGCATGATCTTCCAGCATGGCAATTGCATCAGGTTTCTTCGAGAAATAAAGAATATTATCCCCGTAAATGTCCCGGAACTCCGGGATGTCCCGGGCGATGACCGGGAGGCCAGAGGAGAGGGCTTCCAGGATAACCAGTCCGAAGGTCTCGGCATACGAGGGCATAAAGAAGATATCAGCAGCGCTGTAGGGCTTGAGTATATCATTCACGTAACCGGGGAAGAGCACATTCTCTCCGCAACGTAACTTCAGCTGCTTGATCTTCCCGTAATCCTTCGAGAGGGCCCCATAAGGGAACCCCCCAATCCAGATGAATTTTTTCTCGGGAAACATGCGGGAGAGTGCCAGGAAGTCGTACAGGCCCTTGCGTGGAGTCTGCTGGGCCACGGTGAGCACCACCTCCTGGTCTTCGGGGATTTTGTAAGACTCCCGGAATGCGGCCCCCTTCTCCTCGTCCCTCCTGAAGAAGTCCCTGTTGACGCCGTTTGGGATCATCGTGACCGGCATATCCGGGATCATGGTGGTAACCTCCTCGTGGCAGGGCCGGGATATCGTGATGATATGGTCGAACCTCCGGTAGATCTTTGGATATCTCTTGTTGATGGCCCGTGCGAGGGCGATGTTCCCCATGTTGATTCTGGGGGTGGAGTGGGCGGTGAGTATCTTCTTTCCCCGAGCCATCCGGCGGTTGAGGCCGGCGATGGGGCCGAAGGTGTGGAAATGCACGATATCTGCGTGGTTGGAAAAACTCTTCCAGGAGACCTCTATTCCCAGCTCACCCTGGAGTTGCCTGTAGAGTGTCTTTGCAACCGTTGCACACCCGATATACCGGAAGAAGAGCATGTCTTCGACGAAAAAATTGATCTTCATCATAACGCCCTCACGCAATCCATTGCCTGTCGGATGCATCCGTCCATGTTCAGATACTCAAACTGTGAGAATCTTCCCACCAGGGTGATCCCGCGGTTCCTGAAGTATTCGCGTATGATCCGGATATGTGTGGTATATGCCAGGTCGTACACCACGTAGGCGAACTTCTGCCTGTCCACCGCGGTATGCACCACCTGGTCCGGGGAGAGGAACCCCATCTTCCCGAGCGAATCGATCACGTGGCTGACAAGCTGGTCATCAGTCATGCGGGACACAGAATCCCCTTTGTTATAGGTGATCTCGGCAAGGATCGCTGCATGGCCCGCGGGAGCCACGTGGCTGCTGAAATTGGAAGGGAACGAGATCCGGTTCGCCAGGCCCTGCTCTTTATTGGGGATATAGAGCCACGAGATCTCCGGCACTGATCCGCGGATTCCTACCTGGACACAGCACACGGAATTGTAGCGGAGGGCACTGACCGCGTTCTGCACCTCTCTTGGGACTTCGTCAAGGCAGGGGAGGAGGTGCTGGAGCGGGATGGTGCTGATCACCCGATCGCCAGTGACTGTCCGGTCTCCATCACCGGCTTCCCAGACCCCGTCCCGAAAGGCCAGGGAGCGGACAGGAAAGCCGGTCAGGATGGACTCCTCCAGCCCCCGGCTGATTGACGTGACCAGGGCCTCGATCCCCCCCTCGGCCGGGTAGGAGAAGACCGACTGGTGGGTGTAACCCTCCGTCTCGATCCCGATCGCTGACTTCAGCACGTCCTCCACAGGAGGCCTGGGTATCCTTCCCTCCACCCAGTGGGCTGACATCGATGCCGGGGGAAAGTTCCAGATCTTCTCGTTATAAGGGATCAGGTAGAGCTCTGCGATCCCCCTCCCAAAGGTGGCGTAAATCCATTCCTGGAAGTTTGCAGGCGGGGGGATCTCCCCTTTCTCTGCTTTCAGGTAGGTCTTGATGAATTCATTGATGCAGAAGAAAAGGTCATCCTTCGGCAGGGCAGCAAGGCCGTTCTCGAACGGGTACTTCACCAGGATGTTCCGGAACATGATCCTGGTATTCCTTGTCCTCTTCTCTTTGTTGGAGCCGAGAATATCCTGCATGAACTGCAGCACCTCTGTATCCCGGGAGAAGATGATGTGGGATCCGCCGGTATCAAACGTGAACCCGTTCTCTGTGCGGGAACGGCAGAGACCCCCGATGGACTGTTCAGCCTCGAGTACAGTGACCTGCTGTCCACGCTGGTGCAGCAGGCGGGCCAGGGTGATGCCGGTAAGGCCCCCTCCAAGGATGAGTGTGCGCACGAACATAGTATTTTACGGGAGGGATTATATGATTGACCATTCACAGGTGTGCTATCCTGCCTTATTTTTTCTGCGGAAGGAGAAGGCAGGACTCCTGGAACCCAGAGTTGCGCTCATGACACTGCACGAGTATACACAAAAGAGAGATTTTTCAAAAACCCCTGAACCGGATGGGAGAATGGCGGAAGGGAGTGATATCCCCATATTTGTGGTCCATGAACACCAATCGAGCCACCACCATTTCGATCTCAGGCTGGAGCACCAGGGGGTGCTCGTCTCATTTGCAGTGCCAAAAGGAATTCCTGAGTCGCCGGGGGAAAAGCACCTTGCAGTCCGGACCGAGGACCACCCCCTTTCCTACGCGGACTTCGAGGGGAGCATCCCCGAGGGGGAGTATGGTGCAGGGGAAGTGCGGATATGGGACCGTGGCACCTTCAGCGTCAACACCTGGGAGAAGGAGAAGATCGAGGTGGTGCTGGAAGGCACCAGACTCTCGGGGAGATACCTCCTGGTAAAGTTTAAAAGGGCGGGAGAGCACGACTGGCTGGTCTTCAGGGCGAAGGATTGAGACTGCGGGAATAGAATCGGGGGAAGGGGAGTGCGGTATTAATTAAACAACGATTCGAGTTGATTGGGATTTTTAACCGAAGGGGGAAACGCTGCGAGGGCTCCGCTCCTCTTATCCCATCGAAGGCTTCGCCTTTGGAAACCATTGGTATCTGGCGGTCGCCACAACTTGTGATTTTGGGTCTCCCTCAGACGGGAGGGGGGAGAATCCCCCCTCCCGAACCCCTCCCCCCACTATGAGGATAGTCCATGGGCAGGGTGTTCCGGAGGATATCCAATTCTAACCTGTTCTCCAGCACTCGGGTTTATCGCATCGGGGGGATGCGAAAACGTGCGGGCTGAGCCCCTGGAGCGTATGAGGGGGAGTGCGATTTTAATTAAACCATGATTCGAGTTGATTGGAATCTTTAACCGAAGCGAGAAAGGCCGCGAGGGTTCCATCGAATGCGTAATCGCGAGGAGGCTGAAAAAGTGTGGTGTTATTTTGTGCTTTTTACCGTCTTTGCGCCCCGGAGGATGGCGATCTTTCCTGTCCGGACCAGCTCCTTGACCCCGTACTGGCGGAGGAGCTTCTCCAGGGCATCAATCTTCTCCGTGTCCCCGGTGATAGAGAGCACCACCGTCCTTGTTCCCACGTCGATGATCTGGGCACGAAAGATGCTCGCTATCTGCATGATCTCAGCCCTGCTGCTCCCGGGCTCGGCGGTGACCTTGACGAGGGCCAGTTCCCGCTCCACCCGGTCGTTCTCGGTGATATCTGAGACCTTGATCACATCGATCAGCTTGTTCAGTTGCTTCATCACCTGCTCTATCTGTGCATCGTCTCCGATGCAGACGATGGTGATGCGGCTCATTTCCGGCTCCTCGCACACGCCGACCGCCAGGCTCTCGATATTGAAACCACGTCGCGAGAAGAGCCCGGTGACCCTGGAGAGGACACCCGGCCTGTTCTCCACGAGCACGCTCAGGGTGTGCGGCTTCATTCGATGTGCCCCCCGATCATCTCGTTGATGGCTGCCCCGGCAGGGACCATGGGGAAGACGTTCTCCTCCCGCTCCACCCGGAAGTCCAGGACAAAGGGACCTTCGGTCTCGATGGCAGCCTGGAGCGCCGGCCTCACATCCTTGCAGTCCTCCACCCGGATCCCCTCGATCCCGTAGGCGTTGGCAATCTTCACGAAGTCGACGGGCGGAAGCTCGGTGTAGGAGTAACGGCGGTCATAGAAGAGTTCCTGCCACTGCCGGACCATCCCCAGGAACCGGTTGTTCAGGATGGCCACCTTGACCGGGATCTGGTAATGGGAGACTGTCCCAAGCTCCTGGATGTTCATCTGGAAACTCCCGTCCCCGGCGATATCGAAGACCACCTGGTCGGGCCGGGCGAAGTGTGCACCCATCGCCGCGGGGAAGCCATACCCCATGGTCCCGAGCCCCCCTGAAGTGATCCATGTCCGGGGGTGGCGGAAACAGTAGTACTGGGCGGTCCACATCTGGTTCTGCCCCACCTCGCTCACGATGATCCCCTCGCCCTTGAGCAGTTCGGAGAGCTGCTCAATCACGAACTGGGGACGCAATGCCCCGTCCTGCGGGTATTTCATGGGGTATTTCTCCTTCCAGGTGCGGATGCGGGACATCCATTTCTGGTAGTCCTTCTTCTTCTGGATCCTCGCCAGCATCTCCTGGAGGACCGATTTCGAGTCCCCCACGATGGGTACATCCACTTTCTTGTTCTTCCCAATCTCCGCAGGGTCGATGTCGATATGGATGATGCGGGCCTGGGACGCGAAAGTATCCAGTTTCCCGGTCACCCGGTCATCGAAACGCACCCCGATGGAGATGAGGAGATCCGACTCGGTGACTGCGTAGTTGGCATACCTGGTCCCGTGCATGCCAAGCATCCCCAGGTTGAGGGGATGGTCGCAGGGGATGGCGCCGAGGCCCATGAGGGTGGTTGTCACCGGGATCATCATGCTCTCGGCGAGCTTCACCAGCTCTCCTGCAGCATTCGAAGCGATCACTCCGCCCCCGATGTAGAGGAGCGGCCTCTCGGCCTCCATTATCATCTCGATGGCCTTGTCTATCTGCCGGGTGTGCCCCTTGTAGGTCGGCTGGTAGCCCCGGAGATTCACCTCATCAGATGCAGGGAATTCATAGGAGATCTCCTTCGTGCTGACATCCTTGGGGAGATCTATCAGCACCGGCCCGGGTCTGCCGGTCCGGGAGATATAGAAGGCCTCCCTGATCACGTGGCCCAGGTCCTCGGTCCTTTTGACGAGGTAATTGTGCTTGGTGATCGGGAGCGTGATCCCGGTGATATCCGACTCCTGGAAGGCGTCGTTCCCAAGCAGGCTTGTCGGGACCTGCCCGGTCAGGGCCACGATGGGGACGGAGTCCATGTAGGCGGTTGCAATCCCTGTGACCAGGTTGCAGGCCCCCGGACCGGAGGTGGCCAGGCATACACCAACCCTGCCGCTGGCACGGGCAAACCCGTCAGCGGCATGGGCGGCTGCCTGTTCATGCCGTACGAGGATGTGCCGCAATGACGAATTGTAAAGTTCATCATAGATCGGCAACACTACACCGCCGGGGTAGCCGAATATAGTCTCCACCCCTTCGCGTTGCAGCCCTTCAATGAGTATTTTGGCTCCGGTCTTCATTCTCTTCCCTCAGAAGTCTGTTCATGCCGGCGATCACCGCTTCTACACTGGCCATGATAATGTCCGTGCGGGCGCCGCGAGACGTAATTATCTTTCCGTCCTTACTTAATCTTACCGTCACGTCCACGAGCGCGTCAGTTCCGCCGTGGATGGCGTCCACGTGGTATTCCTCGAGCCGGATATCGGCGACCGCAGCGACCGATCTCCGGAGGGCTTCCATGGCCGCGTCGACGGGCCCTGCACCCGTGGACGCGCCGGTGACCTCCTCTCCTTTCACCTCCAGGGTGACCGAGGCAGTGGGGATGACGTTGCTCCCGCTCACCACGGTGAACTGCTTCATCCTCAGGACCGGACGGCACTCGATAGCCATCACAGCCTCTGCAACGGCGATGAGGTCGGTGTCGGTGATGCGCGTCCCCTTGTCTCCCAGGGCCTTGATCCTTTTTAAGATCTCCTTCAACTGGCTCTCATCGGGATGGTAGTGCATCTCGGAGAGGGCTGCCTCTACAGAGGCAGATCCCGAGTGCTTGCCGAGCATGATGCGGCGTTTCCTCCCCACCCTCTCGGGGGGCACCGGTTCGTAGGTGCTCGGCTCCCGCAGGACGCCGTGGGCATGGATCCCGCTCTCGTGGGTGAATGCCATCTCTCCCACGATTGCCTTGTTGGTGGGAAGCGGAACCCCCGTCATCCGGGATACGAGGGAGGAGAGGTGGTAGATCTCCTCGGTGCGGATCCCGGTGGGATACCGGTAGAGCAGTTCGAGCGCCATCACCAGCTCCTCAAGTGGGGTGTTCCCGGCCCGCTCGCCGATTCCGTTGACCGTGACGTGAGCGCACTGGGCGCCCGCCCGCAACGCGGCGACCGTGTTGGCCATGGCCATCCCCAGGTCGTCATGGCAGTGGATACTCAAAGGTGCCAAACAGAGTGGGGGAATCACCTCCACCACCCGTTCAGGGGTCAGCAGACCCACCGTGTCACAGAAGCAGAGCCGTTCGGCTCCCCGCTCCAGACCACCGGTATAGATCTCCCTGATAAATGCGGGATCCGCCCGGGAGGCGTCTTCCCCGGAGAGCTCCACGATCAGCCCACGCTCTCTGGCATAGCTGACGGCATTGAAAGCCATCTCGCAGATTTCTTCCCTGGTCTTCCGCATCTTCTTCTGGATGTGCAGGTCACTCACAGGAATGACCAGGTGGACTGAATCCGCCCCATAGTCGGCGGCATAATCGATGTCCTGCGCGACAGCCCTGACGTAGGTGCAGATCTCTGACGGGAGCCCGGCATCGGCGATACGACGCAGTGCCTCTCTCTCCCCCTCAGATGCGGCGACTGATCCCGCTTCTATGACGTGCACCCCGATGGCCGAGAGCCTGGAGGCGATTTCAAGTTTCTGCTCGGGATTCAGCGAGACCCCGGGGGTCTGCTCCCCATCCCGCAGGGTGGTGTCAAAAAACCGGATCTTACCGGAGAATAAAACGATCTGTCATGGAAGTCCCATCACAGAGAATACTTTGTGTCCGCGGGTATAAAAAAAAATGGGTGTAGAAACGATTCAACTGGCGCCCTGTGCAGCACCCGATGACTCGTAGACCCAGGTGATGTACCGGGCCTCGAAGATGATCAGGAATGGGAGGAGGATAAGGGTGATGACCCACCCGATGAAGGGGATCATATTGAAGAGGTTGATCACGAACCAGATGATCCCTGCCACCACGAACAGTATGATCAGGGCCAGGATGTAGCTCCCCCATCCGATCTTCCTGATGGTTTCGAGGATTGCACCGAAGTTGAATGCCTCGCCGAACTTCTCGGTCCTTGCCATCCGGACGAACCCGATGGTCGAGAATAAAGCCAGAATGATGGCCACGATGAAGGCGATCAGCAGCCCGACCATGAACGCTGCCACGAGCGGCATGAGCGTGTCGATGTTGTTGGTGAAGAAATCGGGGTCCCCGCTCATTGCCGCTTCCTGGATAGCAGTGAAGAATGCGAATCCGCCAAATACAAGGATGATAAGGATGACGGGTATCGCATAGATGATCGCAGCGACCAGGAGCTTGAGGCCATCGATGAACATTTTCCCCCACTGTTCCGGCTCGGGAGCGGGCTTCTTCCCCCTCCATATCTCCATCGTGTATCCCATCATCAGGGGAAAGATGATGGTGGAGATGATCAGCAGTACCCACCGTTTCCAATGGCCGACGAGGCCATCCTTCGCATAGCCGAGAGAGTCTCCAAGCATGTTGCCATAATCCATATGAATCACCACTTATATGCAGCAATAGGTGCCATCAGCGGTCATTTAATAGTATCTTCGAGCAGTGCTCTTCGCAATGTAAGAAATGTGTAAAGCCTTCTGTTCGGCAGGACAGGACAATTACGAAAAAATGAATTCAGGGTGTAGTAATTGAGGAAGGTACCACGGTATCTACCGCAGAATCATATACCATACAGAGATACCTGGCAACAAAGACGGAGATGAATGGTGCTATCAGAAGCTGAACAAATCCGCCGATGAAGGGAATCAGCCCGACGATGAGCTGGACGATTGCCACAAGGACAGCCATGATTATCAGGGCAACAATATACGTTCCCCATCCAATGTTTCCAATGGTAGCGAAAATAGCGCTGAAATTGAAAGCCTCGCCCATTTTCCCTGTACGGGCAAACCGGACAAGACCTATGATTGCAAAAAGCCCGAGGATGAACGCCACTATGACCGCGATAAGAACGCCAGCCACTACGCCCCCAATAATGGGAAGGAGTGCATTCAGGTCTGGTTCCCCTGACATTGCCGTAATTATCGGCAGTGCGCTCAGTATCGCTGCTCCGGCGGTCAGTGCAAGGATGATGAGGACGGGTAAGAAATAGATGATTTCAATGACGATGTACTTGATCCCATCGGTGAACAGCCTGCCGAATCCGGAGACAACCGGTAGAGGAACCTCACCTCGCAGTATCCTGAGCAGGTAGCCCATGTAGAATGCGCTGAGGATTATTGCGAGAAGAAATGCGACAACAAATCCCCCAACCAACGTTGGAATATCCGGCATCGCACCTGTCATCAATGAAGGCAACATGAGAATCAGCACAAGAATGAATGGAATCACCGGCAACACGGTCAACAGTATCAGGATAATCCAGGTTGCGATATTTTTCACGAGACCATCCTTTGCATATTCAAAGGAGTTGCCAATCAGTGTACTATAATCCATATGAATCGCCACTTCTATGCAGGAATAGCTCCCACCATCGGTAATTTATAAGTATCTTTTAAAAACGGAGGTATCGTGGTTTTTTTCAGTGCCGGAAGTGCCGAACACCGGTAAATACCATTGTCATGTTCAGGCGGTTCGCAGCCTCGATGACTTCCCTGTCGCGGATGGATCCACCGGGCTGCACCAGTGCGGTCGCGCCCGCTGCCGCTGAAACCTCCAGAGTGTCCGGGAAGGGCAGGAAGGCATCTGAGGCCACCGCAGAGCCCACCAGGGAGAAGAGAGACTTGTCAATCGCGATCTTCGCCGCGTCCACCCTGCTCATCTGCCCGGCTCCAATCCCGAGCGTCCGCGTGGCATCTGCGAACACGATGGCATTGCTCCGTGTATGGGCACAGACCTTGCAGGCAAATTTCATGGCCTTCACCTCTGCGGGGGTGGCGTCCCTGTCGGTGACGACCTCCCAGCACTCCTGGTAAGGGGGGGTTTGCTGCACCAGGAGCCCGCCATCGATGCTCCTGAGCTCCCGGTCCTCTGCAGGGGCCGGCAGGTGAAGGAGCCGGAGGTTCTCCTTCTTCTTCAGCATCTGCATTGCGTCGCTGGAAAAACCGGGAGCGGCCACGACCTCCACGAAGGTGCCCGTAATCTCCTCTGCCAGCGGGCTTTCCACTTCCCTGTTCAGCGCCACCACAGATCCGTAGGCAGAGACCGGGTCTGCATTCCTGGCATGGATGTAGGCTTCCAGCAGCGAATCACCCGTGGCCACTCCGCAGGGATTGTTGTGCTTGACGATCACCGCTGCGGGATCAAAAAATTCCCCTGACAGCCTTGCAGCAGCATTCAGGTCCAGGTAATTGTTATAGGACATCTGCTTGCCCTGCAGGGTCTCTTCCCCTGCGATCCCACGGTCTCCATACACGGCACCTCTCTGGTGGGGATTCTCGCCGTACCGGAGCATTCTCCCGTTCCGGAACTGGATGGTGTACACATCGGGGAACCCGGAGCCGAGACTGTGGAGGTGATTGCTGATAGCCGCATCGTAGGCGGCTGTCCTCGCAAAGGCGCGTTTTGCCAGCATGAGACGTTGTTCTGCTGAGAATCCACCCTTGCGGAGCGCTTCCCTGATCTGTGGATAGTCCGCCGGGTCGGTGACCACCGCCACGTCCCTGTGGTTTTTTGCTGCCGCCCGGATCATCGCCGGCCCCCCGATATCGATATACTCGACCAGTGCATCAAGAGGGAGTCCTCGTGCCGCCATCTCTTCGAAGGGGTAGAGGTTGGTGACCAGGAGATCGATAGGGTGGATCCCCTCGTCCTTCATCACTCCGTCATCGATCCCCCTCCGGCCCAGGAGCCCGCCGTGGATACGGGGGTGGAGCGTCTTCACACGCCCGTCCATCATCTCGGTCGAACCGGTATATGCGGATACCTCGGTGAATGGGATAGAGGCTTTCTGAAGAGCTGCCCCGGTCCCCCCGGAGCTGAGCAGCCGTACCTGGTGATCGTGTAGTTCCCTTGCCAGGTCCACGATACCCTCCTTGTTCCACACCGAGAGCAGTGCCCACTTCATAGTCACCTATTGGAAATCAAGGGATAAGAGGATGATGCCAGGCTGCCATCAGGTGAGAATTCACAAAAAATCTTCTCCCCTTCTTACTGGTCAAGCATTATCCTCTCGCGGCCGGATATGTATAAAAAGGATGAGAGAACCCCCTGTCAAGAAAGTACTTTACTGGTGCCCCCGGTGCAATGTCCCGCTCCTGGCACGGACCTGCGGATGCGGTGCGGAAGGATTCGCAGTCCCGCTCCTTCGCCCTTATGATGCCAGGCCTGCACTGAAGGGGGACAGGGAGCTGCTAAAACGACTTTTCCGTGATCAGTACGGGACGGAGGTGCTCCCCAAAGTCCTGATTCTCAATAAAACAGGGGGTGTGGACAGGAAAGACCTGGTGATTGCCAATGGAGAGCGTTTTGGGTGGCTCTCTTTTGATCCCGTGCACCGGAAGTACGACCTTGAGCTCACGTTCGAAGCCCTGCCCCCTATAATCCAGTCAGCAACACGCGGTGTGGTGGATCTCAAAGACCTGCGGGGGGCAGGTGAGGATATCCGGGATGGGCGGAGGATCGGCGGGAAGAGGTACCCTGCAGGCCGGGAGATCCCGGACGGGGGGGTGATCATCAGGTGGAACGGGTACGCCGGCGTGGGGGTATGCACAGGGGGGATGGTAAAGGTCAAGGAGGTTGGCCGCGTCTCTTCGCGGGAGTTCCCGGATCCTGGCTGGGATGAGGTCATCTCGCACAACCGCCATCACCTCAAGAACCTGGAGCGGAATGCCATCCGCTTCATCAGGCAGCAGACAGAAGGTCACCAGTGCGTGAACATCTCGTTCTCCGGCGGAAAGGACAGCACCGCAGCCCTTGAACTGGCACGGAGGGCAGGGTTTGAGGATGCCTATTTCATCGACACAGGGATGGAATTTCCCGAGACTCTCGCGTTTGTGAGATCGCTTGGCATACGGACCATTCTCAGGGGGAATAATTTCTGGCGGGAGGTGGAGCGGCGGGGCCCTCCCAGGAAAGACGACCGCTGGTGCTGTGAACGGCTGAAACTCGCACCGGTGAAGGAATGGCTCACCGGGAGGGGTGAATGTATCACCATCCAGGGAAACCGCTGGTACGAATCGTTCGCCCGTGCAGGGCTCCCTCCTGCTGCCAGGAACCCCTATCATCCCTCACAGGTCAACATATCGCCGCTCCGGAACTGGAGGGCGCTCGAAGTCTTCCTCTATATCTGGTGGCGGGATCTCCCCTGCAATCCCCTGTATGAGAAGGGGCTGGAGCGGGTGGGGTGCTGGATGTGCCCTGCCATGCTGGAGAGCGAATTTGAGCAGGTCCGCACCGCCCACCCGGGCCTGTACAAGGCATGGATGGGCTTTTTGCAGGAATGGTTCCGGAAGAAGGGACTGGATGCGGATGCCATTGCCACCGGTGCATGGCGGTGGAAGCACCTCCCACCGAAGATGCGCGGACCAAAAAGCGGATAATCCCCTCTTTCCTGATGAAGATCAGATTGAACCTGATTGGAGGCTCAATTTTGTTGAATACCTCGTATACAGACGCCCCTGGCTTTGGGAAAATAAATATTTTTATATAGAACTACAATGCAATAGATAATTGATAGCGGTATGGCTGAATCCAGAGAGGAGGATAATCTTGACTCTGATGCAAAAAAGGAGCAAGAATCTTGTACAAATCCCGTTGAACCTCCTTCCGGTCTGGAGGAGTTGCAGAAGAAGTATGATGAACTGAACGACCGGTTCATCAGGCTTGCGGCGGACTTTGAGAATTACAGGAAGAGAGCGGACAGGGACCACGAGAACCGGGTGAAGTTTGCTATCGAGCGGTTTGCAGTAGAACTCCTGGAGGTCGTGGATAATTTCGACCGGGCGCTCTCGGCAGACCAGGGATCGGCGCGCGAAGGCCTGGAGCAGATCCACAAGCAGTTCCAGGTCATCCTTGAGCGTCATGGGATCAGCCCCATCGAGGCAAAAGGCAGGAAGTTTGATCCCGGGGAGCATGAGGCGGTGGCCTGTCTGCCATCGGAAGAGGAAGAAGGGACGATCATCGATGAGATCTGCTGCGGTTTCCGCATGCACGACAAAGTCATCAGGTATGCCAGGGTGGCAGTTTCGAAAGGAAAGGAGACTGAGTAAAAATGGCGAAAGAAAAGATACTGGGTATTGATCTGGGGACCACGTTCTCATGCATGGCCATCATGGAGGCCGGCAAACCTATCGTCATCCCCAATGCAGAAGGGCAGAGGACCACCCCTTCGGTGGTCGCGTTCACCAAGGACGGCGAGCGGCTGGTGGGAAGCCTTGCCAAGAGGCAGGCAGTCACCAATCCCGGCCGGACCATCCAGTCCATCAAGCGGAAGATGGGCTCTACAGAGAAGGTCAGGATAGACGACAAGAGCTACACTCCCCAGGAGATATCGGCAATGATCCTGCAGAAGATGAAGGCCGATGCCGAGGCCTACCTCGGGGAGAAGATCAACAAGGCCGTTATCACCGTTCCGGCCTACTTCAACGATGCCCAGAGGCAGGCCACCAAGGATGCAGGCCGGATTGCCGGGCTTGAGGTGCTGCGGATCATCAACGAACCCACAGCCAGTGCACTCGCGTACGGCATCGACAAGGAGCACGACGCCACTGTGCTCGTCTACGACCTGGGGGGCGGGACATTCGATGTCTCCATCCTGACGCTCGGGGACGGTGTGTTTGAGGTGAAGTCTACCTCCGGGAACAACCACCTGGGCGGGGATGATTTCGACAGCCGGGTAATGGACTACCTGGTGGAGGAGTTCCAGAAGAAGGAGGGCATCAATCTCCGCTCCGACCCTATAGCCACCCAGCGTTTGAGGGATGCGGCCGAGAACGCCAAGATAGAGCTCTCCCAGAAGATGAAGACCAACATCAACCTCCCGTATATCACCACGGGCGCGAGCGGACCGAAGTTCCTGGATATTGATCTCACCAGGGCCAAACTGGAGCAGTTGATAGGGGACCTGGTGGAGTCGACGGTGATGCCGGTCAAGCAGGCATTAAACGATGCCAAGCTCACCCCCGACCAGATCGACCATGTCCTCCTCGTCGGAGGTTCCATAAGGGTGCCGCTTGTCCAGGAGACGGTCAGGAAGATCCTCGGCAAAGAGCCCGACAAGGGTATCAACCCCGATGAGTGTGTCGGCCTCGGTGCGGCCATCCAGGGTGCGGTCCTCTCAGGAGAGACCAAGGATATCGTCCTCCTTGATGTCACCCCCCTCACCCTGGGTATCGAGACGCTCGGGGGTATCGCCACAAAACTTATCGAGAGGAATACCACCATCCCCACCCGCAAGAGCCAGATATTCTCCACTGCCGCCGACGGGCAGACCAGCGTGGAGATCCACGTCGTGCAGGGCGAGCGGGCGCTCGCAAAGGATAACTTCACCCTGGGGAAGTTCCAGCTGACCGGTATCCCCCCGGCCCCGCGGGGCATCCCGCAGATCGAGGTCACTTTCGATATCGATGCCAATGGGATTATCCACGTCTCCGCAAAGGACCTGGGGACCGGGAACGAGCAGGCCATCACCATCAAGGGCGACAAGAAACTCTCCGAGGATGACATCAGGCGGATGATGGACGAGGCAAAGAAGTTCGAGGACGAGGACTCCAAGAAGAAGGAGGAGATCGAACTGCGGAACGTCGCTGACACCTCCATATTCGCCGCGGAGAAGATGCTCAAGGAGCATGGAGACGCACTCGAGCCTGCTGACAAAGAAAAAGTAGAAACAGGGGTGGCGGATCTTCGGAAGGCCCTCGAATCTGACAGCAGCGATGAGATAAGGGCAAAAATGGACAGCCTCACAGAGGCGGTCTACGCCATCACCACCAAGATTTACCAGAAAGCCCAGGCCGAGCGCCAGGCCCAGGAGTCGCAGGCCGAAAAACCGGGTGCAGGATCCGGCGGTCCAACCGGCGCCAGTGATGAAAACGTCGTCGATGCCGATTTCAAGGTTAAAGACGAGTGAGCCCGATGGACACGGGTGATTACTACGAGGTCCTGGGCATACCCAGGAACGCGGAAGAGAAGGAGATCAAGAAGGCCTACCGGAATCTGGCCCGGAAGTATCACCCCGATGTATGCAAGGAGCCGGGTGCAGAGGAGAAGTTCAAGATGATCAACGAGGCCTATGAGGTGCTCTCCGATTCCCAGAAGCGTGCACAGTACGATCACCTGGGACACGAGAATTATACCAGCGCCTCGAAGGGATCCTACAGCGGGAGCGGCGGGTTCCATGGTGGGGGTTTCAGTGCCGATTTCAGCGGTTTCGGGGATATATTCGATTTTTTCGGGGGGGGGTTCTCGGGTTCGCGGCAGAGTGGTCCGCAGTCCGGCTCTGATCTCCTGATGAAGATGCAGATCACCCTCGAAGAGGCGGTATTCGGGGCTGACCGGGAGATCGAGGTGAACCATACCGAGGCCTGCAGCCATTGCAACGGCACGGGGAGCGAGAACAAGAAACTCGTAAACTGCCCCAGGTGCGGGGGTTCAGGCCAGATGAGGCAGATGAGCCAGACCATCTTCGGCCAGTTCGTGCGCATGAGCACCTGCACCGAGTGCCACGGCCGGGGGCGTATCCCCGAGAAACGGTGTACCGAGTGCCGGGGTAGTGGACATACCCAGGTGCACCGCAAGGTCACCGTGCATATCCCGGCCGGTATCGACAGCGGGATGCGCCTGCGCATGGAGGGGTACGGAGAGGCCGGGGACTATGGTGCACCGAATGGCGACCTCTTCATCGAAGTCTATGTACGGTCTCATGACAGGTTCAGGAGGTCAGGCGACAACCTGGAGACTGAGGTGGAGATAAGCCCGGCCCAGGCGGTGGTGGGGTCAGTGGTTGACATTGAGACCATCGAGAAGCGGACCGTGGAACTGACCATCCCGGCAGGCATCCAGCACCATACCGCGCTGAAGATCCCCGGAGAAGGGGTCAGGCGTCGAGGGAAGCCGGGCGACCTCCTGGTCCGGGTGAAGGTGGTGATCCCACGGCAGCCGAAGGCCGAGGTAAGGAACCTCTATGAGAAGATACTGGAGATGGAAGGACACCGGACGTCGGATTCAAAAAAAGGGTTCTTCTCTGGGATCATGGGGAAGAAATAATCAACCCATCCCCCCCTCTCCCGGGGCCTTTGCCAGCGGGAAGACTTTTTCATGGCCCTCTCTCCCCCATCTGACCCGTTCCATCCCCTGGTTTTTTGGGATGACCCGCCCACATGGTAGGCGTGCAGCTCCTCCTGGAACTCGCCGGGGATCATCCCGAATTGCCATATGCGGAACTCGAACTCCTCGGATCCCTGCGTGAGAGAGATCCCCAGGTTGCCGTGGTTGAGTGCGAGCGACCTGAAGAGATATCCCGGCTGGCCCTGACCCAGGTTGCCATGGAGTACCTGGGATCCTGCCAGGCGGAGAAGGGCGCTTTTATCCAGATGCTGAAGGATCTGGCGATCTCTAGCCCTCGTCCCTTTGCCGGCCGGGTGAAGAAAGTCCATGGGAACACCGTGAATGCAACCCAGGCTGAGCTGGAGAGGCTGATAGGATCGCGTGTACAGGGGAGAGTGAACCTGCACAACCCGGAGGAAGAGTTCCGTGCGGTGATATCCGGGTCGAGATGCTATTTCGGCCGGGTACTCTGGAGGAGCGATCCGCGGCGCTTTGCGGACCGCCGTCCGGGGGACAGGCCGTTCTTCCATCCGGGTGTCATGATGCCCCGGATGGTCCGTGCGCTCCTGAATATCTCCTGCGTCAGGGAGGGTGAGCAGATCCTGGACCCATTCTCTGGAACCGGGGGAATGGTCATGGAGGCCGGGCTCCTGGGAATATCCGCGGTGGGAAGTGACATTGATCCCGCGATGGTCCGGGGGAGCAGGCTGAATGCCAGGGGAGGCGAGATCCTGCGTGCCGATAGCCGGAGGTTGCCGTTCCGGGATGGATCGTTCGATGCAGTCGTTACCGATCTCCCCTATGGCCAGTCAGTCTCCATCATGGCCCGGAGCCTCGACGCCCTCTACCAGGATGCGCTGGGGGAGATTAGCAGGGTGATCAGGCCGGGTCGTAGGGCAGTCCTGGTAACCCACCGGGATATCCGCATCCTCGCAGGCACATTCATGGAGATCGAGGGCTTCTACTCCCAGAGGGTGCATAAGAGCCTCACCAGGCATATCCTGGTCCTCCGGAAGGACCGGGGGGAATAACCGGATATCCTGTCCTTGCATCATTGTTGCGGAAAAAAACCCCTAAATAGTTAGAGAAAGAACCAACATGCGTGATGGAATGAAGAAGGGCCGGAATGAACCCGGAGGAGAGATTCGGACCTGCTCCCTCACGGTTCCCGGGATCCGTGACCAGAACGAGGACGCATGCGGGGTATATACCCTCACTCACAATGAGGGAACCCTCATCCTTCTCGCAGTTGCAGATGGCCTCGGGGGCCATCCGGCAGGTGAGGTTGCAAGCTCCCTGGCGGTCCAGTCCCTGTACCGGACCGTTTCATCCGGAGTTGAAACACTCCGCAGCCTTGAGGCCACATCGCTCCAGCCTCTCCTTGCCAGAGGGTTCTCGGAGGCCAACCGGGAGGTGATACGACATGCCTCTACTGATCCCGCGTGTCTCGGCATGGGGACCACCATGGTGGCAGCCCTCATGAACCGTGATGGGGAGGGGATCGCAGGGAATGTGGGGGATAGCCGTGCATATCTCTTCGGTGAAGGGATCAGGAGGATTACACGGGACCATTCCCGGGTGCAGGAGATGGTCGACCAGGGGCTCCTCCCCCCTGAGGCGGCCGGGTCCCACCCCCTGCGGCATATCGTGACCAGGGTGCTGGGGAGGCCTGAGGACATCCCGGACTTCTACCCCTTCAGCCTTGGAGAGGACCGGCTCATCCTCTGCTCAGATGGCCTCCTCGATGGTATCAGCGAGCAGGACCTGCATTCCCTGGTCAGCCGGATTCACTTCTCCGGTATCTGCGAATGCCTCGTGGAGAGTGCCAGGGCAGGGAGCCGCGACAATATCACCGTCGTGGCAGCGGGTCGAAGGTAAAGCCCGGAGAAAAAAAATACCTCCTTTCCGATTACGCAGGGAACTGCCTGGCATCGCGTATCTCTACAGGATACCCGGAAAAATATCTATTTTTTGGATCCAGGCGCTGCCGTCACGACCTGGACAGCCTCCACCATCTCGGGGAGCATCTCTGCAGGGAACCCCATCACCATCTCCCCATCCTCTATCCCCGAGAACTTGCGCGACCCGTCACACCCGAGGGAGTAGTTGGCCTTCCCGGTGAGGTAGGTCTGGGCGCAGGCATCTGCACATACCGACTGGATACCTGCAAATTCTGAAGAGATCCTCCCCCCGAGCTTGAAGAGCGTGGCCTGGGCCAGTTTCAGCATCACACGGGCCGGGGCAACGATGAGGATGATGTGCGGGGAGAACTCAGTCTTCTCGAGAGGTGCGTAGAGGGTGGCGACTGTTGCCCCGGACTCCACGTGGGGGATGCGGTCGATCGTCCTCTTGCAGGAGGCCGTGCTCTCGAACTTTCCCAGTTTATAGTAGAAGTGGCCGCTCTTCAGCGTCTCGGTGATGGGCCGGAGGCCGAGCGCCCAGGCGCCGCCCATGCATTCGTGGTTCTCGACGGTGGCGTAGAAGACTTTTCCCTCTCTCCGGGCCATGTTCACCATCTGGCAGTGCCGAACCGTTCCGTTCAGGTGTTCCATCCCCTCAGGGATGTCCTCTTTCCCGGTCGCCAGCCTGACCGCAACGGGGGAGAAAGAGAGGCCAAGGGCTTTTATCAGGGCTGCGGATGCCTCTTTATCTTTCAATCCAAAAGAGATGCTCGGGCTCATCAGAGATAAAACTGCTCCTATGAGCAAGAAAAGCGCTAGAGGCGGCGTAATTTGTGATCAACTTTCCGAAAGAAGTTCTTCCGGGCGTCTACAAAGAGTGCGGGTCTGGATGCCCTTGATACCTGTATACTCCCCTCCTTCCCCAGTTCAATGGACTTCTGCCCGTCGATCACCAGGGTGGCGGGCTTTGCACTCTCGAGTCGCACCTCGACGGTGCGATCATTGCTGATCAGGTGGGGGCGGGAAGAGAGCATGTAGGGTGCCAGGGGGACCAGGAGGAATCCCTCGATGCGGGGGTCCACGATGGGGCCCCCCGCGCTCATTGCATATGCGGTGGAACCGGTGGGGGTGCTCAAAAGGAGCCCGTCTGCCCTGAACCGTTCGGCCGCGATCCCGTCCACCACCACCACGAAACGCAGCATCTTTGCCGGTCGGCTGGTCACGATCAGGGCCTCGTTCAGTGCCTGCCCGAGAGTTTCCCCGTCCCTGGCAAGAGAGATGCGCATACGCGGCTCTATGGCAAATCCAGGCCTTATGGCTTTGATAAACCCCCTCGCCTCCTCGGGTTCCAGGTCGGCCAGGAACCCCACCTCCCCCCAGTTTATCCCAAGGATCGGCACCTGCTTCTCCATCTGCTGGACGGTGTGGAGTATGGTCCCGTCTCCCCCCACCACCACCGCGAGATCAGACGGGGTGTTCCAGGACCACGCCGGCTGCATATCCAGTGCCCTTGCAGTTGCCGGCTCATACGAGACCTGGTGTTCATCCACAAGGAGGGCATCTGCAAGGTCCCTGGTGTACGCGAGAGCTTTCTGATCGTCGATCCGTGATACCAGCACGATCTTCATCGTTCTTCACCTATCTCAGATACTCTATCACCTTGTGGTGAAGCACCCCGTTGGTGGCCACCATGCACCTGCCGATGGTCACCTCGTCGGGGAACCGGATGGGCATACCCTCGAGGTCACTGACCATCCCTCCGCCCTCGGTGCAGATCAGCATCCCGGCGGCAGCATCCGTGACCCTCAATGTGCCACGGATATCGATAAAGCCATCTATCCTCCCGCACCCGATATAGGAGAGTTCCAGGGCGGATGCGCCCAGCAGGCGCCATCGACGGATCTTCTGCCCGATATGCATCACCCTGCGTGGATCAAACTTACGGCCGTAGATACTCATGGCGCTCTCGTCCAGGTGGGAGGTCCTGGAGGCGGTCACCAGGCGCCCGTTGAGGCGGGATCCCTTTCCCCGGATGGCGGAAAACGTCTCCCCACTGGCAAGATCCTGCACAAATCCCTGGAGCACGGTCCCTTCTTCGGCATAGGCGAGGGAGAGGGCGTAAAATGGGATGCCTGCCACTGCGTTGTAGGTCCCGTCGATGGGATCGAGGAATATGGTCCCCGTATCCCCTGGGATCTCCACCTTTCCGGCCTCTTCAGAGATCAGGGTCCTGCAGAGGGGGTGGTCCTGTAAAAATTGGAGTATACAGTCCTCCGCTACCTGATCGATCTCCTTGGTAGGGGTCCGATCGGCCCCCATCCGGACGATGCGACCGGCTTTCTCGGTACCAACCAGGTCACGGATTGCGTCCTGCACTTCGCGGGCGAGGAGTGTACATGCGTCTAAAAACTCCATGGTGCCAGATCCGACCGTTTCTTTAGGAGTATTTATCTGTTGATATAAAGATACATGTTACTGCGTTTTATCGCGGGTGTGAACCTGATGAAGGAACAGACAGAGGTAGGAAAGCTGAAAGAGGGGCGGTACATGGTCATCGACGATGAGCCGTGCAAAATACTGGGAATATCCGTCTCCAAGCCCGGCAAGCATGGTGCTGCAAAAGCCCGTATCGATGCCGTGGGCCTTTTTGACGGGGTCAAGCGATCCATCGTCCAGCCTGTCTCCGCAAAGACCTACGTGCCGGTGGTGGAGAGGAAGAGTGGCCAGGTCATCACGATCAGCGGCAACACCGTGACCCTGATGGATATGAAGGAATATCACAATTTCGAGATGGAAGTCCCTGCGGACAAGCTGGACCAGATCGAGATGGGCAAAGAGATCCAGTACATGGAAGCGCTGGGGAAGCGGAAGCTCGACCTGGACTGACCCTGCCCCTGCAATCCAGATATCTCTTTTTCTGCTCCGTACGTGGAAGCACCGGTCATCCTTTCAGGCGGGAGGTGCTGGTTCGGTCCCTGCGCAACTCTCGCGCGATTCAGATCACTGCATCCGGACCATCCCAAAAGGCATTTACCCCGAACTCCCGGTGACAGGATGACTGGTGAAAGACCGAGGGAATGGCGGGTCATCCAGCGGGGAGACTCTCACGGGAATGCCGATCAGGGGAAGTGACCGTCTCGAAAAACCGTTATACAAAAGGGATATCAGTATTTCCCCACATACCGCTCCGGGACCATTACTTCCATACTGTATGAGTAAATCATGTGGGTATTCACCACGAAATAGTACGATCGGGTGGTGGTCCCCTCGTAGAATTTCTCCACCCAGGGGCGGGGATCGCTCTCCTCCTCTTCTTTCCAGAGCGCGGCATCAAGGCCACCACGGGGCTCAATCTTGCGGACCAGGGTGTTGTCAGTGGCATCCCTGACTTCAATATTAAACCAGGGCTTCACTTCCGCAGCGAACACATCGGCATGTCCCGCCTCCTTGGAGGAGGTGGTCCCGACAAAAGTGGTCTCCCATGGGTCCACGGTATAGTGCAGCTCCCAGTAGGGGAATGGCATGGAGATGGTCTGTGTTATCCCGCCCCCCTTGGCCTGGATGGAGGCATAGGTGAGAAGATTCTCGGAGACGGGGGTCTCTTCCGGCAGGCGGGTGAATGCAGGAGTGGTTGGCGGAGTCCCCAGCGCCACATACCCGAGGCTCTTTGAGGTGCCGCTCCAGGTGGGGGTGGGTGTCGGGGTCCTCACAGTGGTCTTTATGGGCGTCCTCTGGAGGGGGACCTCCTGTGAAGCGGCAGATGGGGATGTGGGTTCAGGAGGAGATCCAGGGAGGGAGGGAAGACTGAGATCAAGGGATTTACCGGTGAGGATCGGTTTTACTACCACCACCATGACCACCACCAGTCCCAGGGCCAGGAGGAGGATGGCCATATCCCGCTTCTCCATACCAGAATGTTGGCGGCCGGTTGATATAAGAAATCGCCTGGAGGACCCTCTCGCTCACCGGGTACAGAGTGCTGTTGCCATGCCGTACTGGTTCATGTGCCCGGGCACAGGTACAATCAGGAGATGTAGTAGGAGGTAACTGCACCCTTGAAATACATGGATTCCGGCCAGTAACAATCCAATATCATCACACCTGACGAATCAGGACGAAGGGAAATGAGGGAGAGTGGAGATTGTTCATCCGGGTAGTAGACAGGTACACCATTTTCAAGGATACGGACATTATCCGATCCACCGGCAATGTCCAGATCGATGCTGGAGATGAATCCCCCATACTCATGTACCAAAATTTCGTGGACCATTCCCCTTTCCTTGAGTGTTTCATCAATATACAGGGTCACCTGTCCAAATGTATACTCCTTAATCGAACCCCCCTGTACAGATATTTTCCCCTTCCCCTCATCTTCTACTACAAGACGGATACGTGTCCCTTCAGGCAAATCTATCGCGTGCCCTCTGATTTTTATGCTGGAACCGGGTTTTATGACGGTAAATTCAATAAATCCTCCCGGGACAACTTTTGCACCACGTTGGCCCTCAATTACCACGTCTTCCTCCTCGGCGGTCGTGACCAGGATATACCCCTGGCTTATCCGGGTGTTTCCTCCCCGTGCGTTCTGCACCATAAGGCTTACCTGGTAACTGCCTTCCCTGGTATATGTATGGCGGGGGTTCTGCAGTGAAGAGGTGGTCCCGTCCCCAAATGACCATGCCCACCTGTCCGGGATCCCTATCGAGGTGTCGGTGAACTGGACATGAAGAGGCAGGGGTCCTTCTCGTGGCATGGCAGTAAATGAGGCGGTGAGGAGTCCGGGGATAGGGGAGGGGGTGGTCTCCGTAGTCACTGCAGGGGCATAACCGGGGCTTATTGATGTCTCACTCAATGTGTGGGGAGGCGTAGGCGTCCCTACTGATACATATCCCAGGTCCATCGGTGTTCCATTCCATGTGAGAGAAGGAGTAGGGGTGTGCACTGTGGTCCTTACGGGTGTTGAGGGAGGCAGGACTACCTGTGGAGTAGAAGGAGGGGAATCGGTCTCCTGGAAAAAGCCGGGAAGACTGAGATCCGGGGACTTTCCGGTGAGTATCGGCTTGACCACGATTCCCATGACCACCACCAGTCCCAGGGCCAGGAGGAGGATGGCCATATCCCGCTTCTCCATACCAGAATGTTGGCGGCCGGTTGATATAAGAAATCGCCGGGAGGACCCTCTCGCTCACCGGGTACAGAGTGCTGTGGTCTCCCCGTACTGGACCACGTGCCCCCGCATGGCCCCCACAAGATCCCCCTTCCTGGCCCCCGGGTGAAGATCGAGCATCCGGTCCAGGCCCCAGACCTTGAAGGTATACCGATGCGTGCTCCCCCTCGGCGGGCAGGGGCCGGAATACCCGATGCGACCAAGGTCGTTCATACCCTGGACTGCCCGTACAGGCCTGTCGATGACCGCCTCCTTCGGGAACCCGGAAGGGATGACCTCCACAGGAGGGATGTTCCAGGCCAGCCAGGGAGAAAAAGAGCAGCAGGAAGGGATGAAAGGATTCACCGCCATGATGGCCAGGGAGGCAGATGTGAGGCTGCCGATGCTGATGCGGGGTGAGGAGTCTTCACCTTCACAGGTGTGAGTGGGTGGAAACTCCAGAAAGTCGAGCCTGACAAAAAGTTTCTCCATCTCTCTCGTCACAATGGTACCTGACTCCACCTGCTTGAAGGTGACGGAGGTTACAGGTGGTGGATCCCTATGGATGAGGTTTTCAACAGTTACACCGATGGGGCATCCCGGGGAAACCCCGGGCCTGCTGCATGTGCATTCCTCCTTATAGATCCCCGGGGGAAGATCATCGCAAGAGATGCCGTGATCCTGGGGAGAAGGACCAACAACGAGGCTGAATACCAGGCGGTGATCAATTCCCTTCAGAAGGCGGCATCCCTGTCTGCCCGGCGTGTCCTGGTCCATTCTGACAGCCAGCTGGTGATCAGGCAGCTGAAGGGTGAATACCAGGTCAGGAAGCCACATCTCCGTGCCATGTATGTTCAGGTGAAGGATCTTGAGCAGCGTTTCCTCTCCGTGGACTATTCCTCCGTTCCACGGGAGGATCCCTGGATCCGCGAGGCGGACAGGCTCTGCAATGAGGCCCTCGACTCAGCGAATTCGTGATATACGTCCCAGGATTGCCATCATGATCTATATTTAATGCTCTTTCCGCGCAATAGTAATGACTATCCAAATGCGTATTCGAGGATATCCATGACAGAAAAGGCCGGCAAAACGCCAGAAGAATGCAACGGGGTCTGTGAAGGGTGCCCCAGTGCGCAGCAGTGCGACAGCGACAAGAAGGATCCGAAAGCCAGAGGACTCCCACCCAAAGCCGAGATAGACGTGGATCATGTCATTCTTGTCCTCTCCGGGAAGGGCGGGGTAGGGAAGTCAACCGTGGCGGTCAACCTCTCGTTCGCGCTCTCGGCACACGGGTACAGCGTGGGTGTTCTTGACCTTGACATTCATGGGCCGAATATCCCGAAGATGCTCGGGCTGGAGGGCCACCACCTCTCCACCCTCGGCAAGATGATCCAGCCCGTCCGTGTCACCGGGAACCTCTCCGTGGTATCCATGGCATTTCTCCTCCCTGACATCAGCACACCGGTCATCTGGCGGGGGCCGATGAAGATGAGTGCCATCAGCCAGTTCCTGAGCGAGGTGGACTGGGGTCATCTCGATTACCTGGTGGTGGACCTTCCGCCGGGAACCGGTGACGAGGCCCTCTCAATAGTGCAGCTGGCCCCGAATGTCAGGGGCGCAGTGATCGTGACCACACCCCAGGAGGTCGCTACCATGGATGCTTTGAAAGCGGCCAAGTTCGTGGAGCAGCTCAAAATCCCCGTGCTCGGGATCGTGGAGAACATGAGCGGGATGATCTGCCCGCACTGCAAACAGGAGATCGACCTGTTCGGGAAGGGTGGAGGCGAGAAGATTGCCGGCGAGCTGGGTGTCGCCTACCTGGGCAGCATTCCCCTCGACCCCGACATGCGGAAGGCAGGGGACGAAGGGAAACCATTCATCATCAGGAGCAAGGACAGCCCCACCTGGAAGAGCGTGGACAAGGTCATGGAAGCCCTTGTCAAGGTGGTCGAAGAGTAAATGGCCCTGCTCGAGGTACTCACGGGAGAGGAGAAACCCCTGGATATTTATGCCGACATCGTGCCGGTCCTCGAGGATATCAACCTATTTCCCTCCAGGGTGGAGGGGATCTACCGGAAGGCGATGACGTATGACGATGAATCGCTCGACCGTCTCCGCTTTGCGCTTTTAAGACTCCAGATCCATGCGGACATTCACCGGAACGAGGACATGGAGCGGGCCCAGGCAATCAAGTACGCGTCAGTGGTCCTGGAGAAGGTCATCTTCGGGTCCCTGATGATGGGTCATGAAGAACTGGAACACGATTAAACCTCGTGCTTTCCCCGGGGACAATGGCATGCGTTCTCTCATGCCCGTTCCTCTTTCTCGAATAAAGTATATGGAGGCAGGATTCGCACCTGATCCTATTCTTGGGTGAAAGAATGGAGAAATATGCATTCGTGGCCCGGGTCCCGGACCAGCCTGGGGCCCTGCACAGGGCCGCTGAGATCATCTCCCGTTACCAGGGAAACATCAACAGGATACAGTTTGATCGCCGGATAGATTCTCACACGGTCTTTTTTGAGGTCACCTCCACCGCTGAAGCCAGGAGAGCCATCAGCAACGGGCTCCTTGGCCTCGGGTATCTCCAGACAGCACTGAAACCATTGAATTTTCTCAAGCTCTCGGTCCACATCCCCCATGCCCCCGGGGCACTCCTGGATTTTCTTGAATGCACCACCTCTTTCCGGGCCAACATTGCACTGATCGATTTCGATGACAGGGGGCGCAATCCCGACCTGCTGACGGTGAGCCTGAACCTGGAGGAGACCGCTGCAGTCTCCAGCCTCCTGGACCAGCTCAAGTCACGTTACCGCATGGAGGTGCTGGAATACGATACGAGTGGAAAGCACCTTGATGATACAGTCTTCTACCTTCGTTTCGCGCAGGCGATCCGGGGCCTCGTCGACGAGTCCGAGGACGCATTCCTGCTCACGCTCCTTGGGGACATCAATCATATCGTCCAGGAACTGATGAACCGGGGGCAGGACCCGAGGCTGGTATTCGAGAGTATCCTTCTCACCGGGGAGACCCTCCGGGATACGAAGGGGGCCCGGTTTTATGCAGATCTGCAGCAGATCCGCCTGGCGGATGACCTGACTCTGGTCTGTATCCAGCCGCCCTGCGGGGGCAACGTCTTCCTGCTGGATACCCCCGGTGAGTGCGTGATGGTGGACACCGGCTACGGTATCTACCACCATGATATCAGCACGCTGATCAGGAACCACATCCCCGGTGCACTGGAGAGGCTGTCGCGTCTCATCATCACCCACGCTGACGCCGATCATTGTGGTGCGGGGGGCCACTATCCCGTTCCCGCGCTCATGCACTCCGGGACCATGGACATCATCCGCGTCTCCAACCGGGCGTATGGTTCAAGGAGCCAGTCATCGATTCTGGAAGAGGTCTACACTACGCTGATCAACCTCTTCTCCCGGTTCTGCCCACCAAGGGATACAATCCTCCTCAGCCCATCAGGAGATGCCATGAGGGGCCGTTTTCCCATCCTTGCTACCCTGGAAGTCGGCACACACCGGTTCGAAGTCCTGGAGGGGATGGGAGGCCATCTCCATGGGCAGATCTACCTCACGTCCCGGGAACTGGGGGTCTTCTTCTCTGCCGACACCGTGATCAATTTTGACCACCTCACCGCCGAAAGGTCACGCTACAACACGCTCGCAGTGAACCTGGTCACCTCGGTGAACGTGGACAGCGAGAGGGCACGGGAGGAGCGAGCGGAGTTGCTTGGACTGGTGAGAGAGACCACGGGGCCATTCTATGAAAAGAGAGAGGGGTGTCTGATATGCGGTGGGCATGGCCCGGTCTCAATCCTCAAAGAGAGATCTCTCCTGCCTTTCGGGCGGATAATTCATCTCCCTCCGCCAGGTGAAGGCTGCTCAGCCTGATCTCCGCGTGTTCCGAGCAGTGAGAGTGCAGCAAGGGACATGACTGTCACGCCGTTCCGGATTCCCTTCTCAGGGGAGAGAGAGAAGCGGGTGCTATGGAGATAGGCACTCTGTCCTTCATCCGTGCCCAGGCGGAGATAGCAGAGGGGAATCGGTGGGTTGACCTTTCCGAACAGCCCGAAGTCCTCGCTTCCCGTGAGGGGTGCCAGGCGGTGGATACGTTCGGCACCCAGGCAGGGAGTGAGGGCAGAGATCACCCTTGAAGTGAGGAGGGGGTCGTTCTCGAGCGGGGGCACCGACTCCACGAGGAGGGTGATTACCGGCAGGCGGTCCTCGGGGATCCCTGCGCTCATGGCAGTGTATTTGCAGATCCTGGCAATCGAGGTGAGGATCAGGTCCCTGACTTCATCCCTGAAGTACCTGATGTTTGCCTGGAGGTGCACCTGGTCCGGGATGGC